>JAAFIT010000056.1 GCA_013298745.1 Sphingomonadales bacterium | reverse complement strand
GCAGCGAGATCAAGAAGAACAGCAGCCGTCCGGATACCGTCGGCAACAAGTCACCCTATACCGCCGACTATACCCTCAACTTCGGCACCCAGGCGGTGATCCCGGTCACCGATAGCCTGCGCGGCGTGCTGCGCGCCGATTATCGCATCACCGGGCCGACCTGGTTCCATTCGGTGCAGGCGCAGGTCAAGCCGACGCTGTTCAGCGGCTTGCTGCCGATCAGCGCGCTGCAACTGCCGGCAGCAGTCGGCAATGCCGATTATTCGGTGACACGCCGCGACGCTTTCGGTGTGCTCAACCTGCGCGCTGGCATCGAAGGGGACAATTGGACGCTGACGGCCTTTGCCAACAACGCCTTTGACAAGCAGTTCCTCAACGAAGTCATTCCGGCGATCGAGTTCGGCGGGTCGTTCATCTCGCCGGGCCAGCGCCGGATCATCGGGGTGGAAGCCGGCTTCAAATTCTAGGCGCGCCGGGCGCATAAACAAAAAAGGGCGAGGCCGTCGGCCTCGCCCTTTTCGTGTCCATAGACCGTCGGCTCAGCCTTCGACAGGCGCTGCGTCGACAATCTTGCGTGGCCGGCCACGACGGCGCGGTGCTGCCGCTTCGGTATCGGCCGCCGCATCAACCGGTGCGGGGGCTTCGGCAACGATCACCTCTGGCTCGCGGCGGGGGGCGCGCGGTGCCCGTTCAACACGAGCTGCAGGCGCATCTTCGTCCGGACGGCGGACGCGCAATGTCGCCGGGCCGGGCAGACCGGGAATCGGGCCTTCGTCGCTCATCGCGGTTTCGACGGGCGCCGGGCGTTGCAGGTCCGGGCGACGTTCGCGGCGCTCGTTGCGGTCACCGCGATTGTCGTCGCGAGGGCGATCACCGCGATTATCGTCACGGGGACGCTCTGCGCGACTGTCGTCGCGAGGCCGCTCAGCGCGGTTATCGTCGCGCGGACGGTCGTTGCGGTTGCCATTCCAGCCCTGGCGATCACGGCTGTCGTTGCGATTGCCATCCCCGCGCGGTTCGCGCTGACTATCGCTACGCGGCTCGCGCTGACCGTCGCGATTGCGGTTGTTGTTGCCATTGTTGTTGTTCGGGCGCTCATCACGCCATTGGTTGCGCGGGTCGTCGTTGCGGTCGTCCGAGCGTGCCTCGGTGCGGTCGCCGTCCTGATCCTCGTCGTCGCCGGCGTCGCCTTCGTCGCCATTGGCGGCAAAGCCGGTCGCATCGTCGTCGTAGAATTCGCGACCGCGCTGGCGACCATCATTGGGCGCCTTGTCGCGATAATCGCCGAGGACACGATAATAGTGATCGGCGTATTGCAGATAATATTCGGCCGTTACCCGGTCACCGGCCTGCTGCGCATCGCGGGCGAGGGCGCGATATTTTTCCAGCAACTGGCTGGCATTGCCGCGCTGACGATTGTCGAGCCGGTTACCGTAATTGTTGCCGCCGCCCATCTGCTGCGGGCGCGGGCCATTGTTGCCGCCACGGCGCCGCCGGTTCTGGTTGTTTCTGATCAACTTCGCGTCCCCGTATGAACGGACGGCATGAGCCGTGATGCTGGCAAGGTTCGACCCTCAATTCCGGCGCTGTCCCGATGTGCGGTCCCTGCGGACCAGCGCGGAGCGAACGCTGCCTAAACTGCAATGTCGAAGGGTGAAGGACGAAATCCACCTCACCTGCGTCATGCTCTAGCGGGCTTTGCCCCCGCCTCCAAGCGAAAAGCGTTACCCTATCCGCGCGCCACCTGGGGGGCCATGCCAGCCATGATCTGATAGAGCGGTTCCGGATTGTACCGCTTGAAATCGAGCAGCGCCATTTCCGGAGCCCCCGGCCGACCGACGGCAATCTCCGGCTGGTCGGCAACCATGCCATCGATGATGATCGTCGCGGCTTCATCGGGCGTGATGCCCTGGTTCACCGGGTCGCTCGCGTCATGGCCCTTCACCGACCCGTCACCGGTCAAGGCATTGTCGGCGATCCCCGTGGCGACAAAGCCCGGAGTCACCACGAACACCGACACGCCATATTGGGCGATTTCGGCGCGCAAGGCATCGGACCAGCCGACCATCGCGTGCTTGGCGGCGCAATAGCCGGTGCGCAGCGGCGATCCGACCTTGCCGGCCACCGAAGCGATGTTGACCAGCGCGCCGGCCTTGCGCTTGACCATCGCCGGCAGCACCAGTTGCGACAACCGCAGCGGCGCGAAGAAATCGACCTCCATGACGCGGCGATAGACCTCGAAATCGGTATCGAGCGCCAGGCTGCGCTGCGAAATCCCGGCGTTGTTGACGAGGATATCGATTCCGCCGGTCAGGCGTTCGGCGCGTTCGACGAGGCCCGGCAACGCGTCGAGGTCGGTCGCCTCGAACGGCAGCAGATGGGTTTCGGACTGGCAGCGCCCGGCGACTTCGGCCAGCGCGTCCTCGCGCCGGCCGGAAAGCACCAGTCGCGCTCCGGCGCGGGCAAAGCCGGTCGCCAACCCGGCGCCGATGCCCGACGATGCGCCGGTGATCCAGATGGTCTTGCCGCTAAGGTCCATGGTCGTTCTCCGATTAGAGCGTGATGACATTGGGTGGGATCGCCAGCACGGAGTCGATTTTGGTGCGTGGCGAGGAGCGAGGAAAGCGCCGATGCAGCGCATCGCCGCCGACGAGCGACGCTGTCATGCGCCGAAAGCGACACCGCCCCGAAGGGGTTGCCCGTAGGGCAATGATGGTGGTTCCACCTAATGTCATCACGCTCTAAAGTTGCGGCAGGGCGGGCAGGCCGATGACCAATGGGTGACCCCACAGCAGCAGCGCCCAGAGCGCCAGCCCACCGACCGTCGCCACCAGGCCTGGCAGCGCGCTGCCCCACGCGGCCCGGCCGCGCAGTTGTGCGCCGAAGGGCATGAAGCCGGTCGCCGCCATATGGTCGCCATAGGCCGGGTTTTGCGCCCTTTTCTTGCCGTCCTGCATCGCGGCGCCGAACAGCGCGAGAGTGATGATGCCGCTGGCCAGCACGATCGTCCGGCTGTCGGCGCTCATGATGATATGGACGATGCCCCAGATGGCAAAGCTCCACATCATCGGATGGCGGGTGATGCGCTGCACGCCGCGCGGGCGGCCGCCAGCCGGCATGCCCATCAGCGCCGGGTTGGGCGCCGTCACGGAGCCGACGAACAGGATGGCGGCAAAAGCCATGGCGACAACGCAGATGATGTGCAGCCAATGCGGGGCGGTCCACAGCCGATTGGGCTCGATTGCCTTCCACAACTGCACCGCAAGGCCCAGTGTCCCCAGCGCGACGACGCTGTAGACCAGCATGAAGCCGCGATCCCCCAGCTTTGCCACCAGCGGCGCCCGCAGTGGGTGCGACAACAGCTCGTGCCCCGCAACGAACGCCGAAATCGCGATGATCAGCCAGGTCAGATCCGACATGCCCCCGTCTCCCCCTCAGCGTTTGTATTGCAGCGGCAGGTCGCCGCGTGTCAGGTCGCGATAGCGATCGCGCAGCAGCGTCTGGCGTGATTGCATCGGCTGGGCGATCCCGTCGATGAACACTGCGCTGGGAGCCGATGTCAGCTCGAGCGGATCACCATCCCAGATCACCACATCGCCGCGCTTGCCAACTTCGAGCGTGCCGAGATCGGCGAGCCCGAAGATTTGCGCCGGGTTGCGGGTGATCGCCGCCAGCGCCTGGCCGCGGGTCAGGCCAGCCCCGCCCGGCACCGCCGCCTGTGCAACGGCATTGCCGGCAAAATAGGGCAGGTTGCGACCCTGTGTTCCCGAATCGCCGCCGAACAGCCCGAAGCAGACCGTCACGCCAGCCGCGGTCAGCCGCCCGACATTCGACCTTGTGGAGGCGATGGTTTCGAAGCGGTCGGGCAAATCGAACAGCGACAGCGTGATGACCGGCACCTTCGCGGCGGCGATCTTGTCGGCCACCAGCCAGCCTTCACGCGCCCCGATCAGCACCAGCCGCAGCTTGGGGAAGTCTGTCCGCAGGCCCAGCACGGCGACAATGTCGCTGGCGCGATCGACGTGAACGACGAGCGGCATGCGCCCTTCGACCACCGACACCAGCGCCTCTGCATCGAGCCGCTTGACCAGCGAATCCTTGTCGCGGCCGGAATCGAACGCCGCCGGGTTCCGCGCGAAGCGCTGCGCTTCGGCAAGGCCATTCTTCAAATCGAGCCAGGCGGCCGGGCGCGAGCCACCCGCCGCGCGGGCGCCGTCCTCGCCCAGCTCGGCAAACTGAAAGGCGCGGCCACGCATCAGGGCGTTGCCGCCGGCGCCGACATTGGCAAGGCTGATGACGGCGCCCTGTCCGGCAAAAACGCCATTCGCCAGTTCCGGCCCGACGACAGCGCGGGTGATGCCGCCCAGCCTGTCAATGGCGATCGGCGGTGATGCCGGATTGATGGCGGGAGTCACATCGATAGCCGCCGAAAAGGGCGAGCCGCGCGCCGCGGAATCGGACGTTTGGCGGACGCCTTCGACTTCGACGATGCCGAGCGTCGACATGCCGGCAATGAGCCCCGGGGTGACCACTTTGCCGCTGGCGTCGACAACAGTTGCGCCCGCAGGCACGGCGAGGCCGGCGCCGACCGCCGCGATCCGGCCATCGCGGATGATGACGGTGCCATTCTCGATCACCTGCTCACCAACCGCGGTCGCCACCGTGCCGCCGGTAATGGCGATGGTTTCTGCCGCTGCCGGGGCCGCGATCGCTGCCAGAACCAATGCCAGCCGCTTCACTTCGTGTCTCCCGAACCTTGTTGGCCCAGTTCGAAATCGGCGGTCGGCCGGCGTCTC
This sequence comes from Sphingomonadales bacterium, assembly GCA_013298745.1. GTDB lineage: Bacteria > Pseudomonadota > Alphaproteobacteria > Sphingomonadales > Sphingomonadaceae > Sandarakinorhabdus. Next base: position 5,157 of record JAAFIT010000056.1, on the reverse strand, counting down.
GCATCGGCCCAGTCATAAAGCACGGCGCCATCGATCCAGACCTTTTCCGGCCGGGCGTAGACCGAGAAGGGATTGGCATTCCACAGCACGACGTCGGCGGCCTTGCCCGGTTCAAGGCTGCCGGTCCGCTTGTCGATGCCCAGTCCCTTGGCAGGGTTGAGCGATAGCCAGGTGAAGGCATGTTCCGGGGTGATGCCCATCCCCATGCGATTGCCGGCGGCCATTGCCTTGGCGGCTTCCTGGTTCAGGCGCTGGATGCCATTGGCATCGTCGGAATGAACAATGGCGCAGGCGCCGGCATTGTCGACGAGCGCGATATTCTCGCGGATGCCGTCATAGCTTTCCATCTTGAAGCCATACCAATCGGCCCACATCGCGCTGCAAATGCCTTCGGCCTTCAGCAGATCGGCGACCTTGTAGCTTTCGACAGCATGGTGAAAGGCGGTGATCTTGTAGCCGAACTCGCGCGCCATGCCGATCATGTTGGTCATTTCATCGGCGCGATAGCAGTGGTTCTCGACCAGAATATCGCCATTGAGCACGCCCATCAGCGTATCATTTGCCAGCTCGCGGCGCGGCGCATCGCTGGGCCTGGCAGTACCGGCCTTGGCGCGGCGGGTGTAATCATCCCATCGGCGCTTGTAGTTGGTGGCGTCGGACCAGGTCTGCCGGGCATAGGCGATGTTGCCCATCCGCGTCTGCGGCATCTGGTTGCGACTGCCATAGACGCGCTTGGGATTTTCGCCGCATGCCATCTTGAGGCTATAGGGCGCGCCCGGAAATTTCATGTCCTGAACACTGCGGCCATACACCGGCTTCAGCGTCGTGCCGCGGCCACCAAACAGATTGGCGGAGCCGGGCAGGACATGCAGAGCGGTAACGCCGCCGGCGAGCGCGCGCGAAAAGCCGGCATCCTGCGGCCACACCGAATGTTCGGCCCAGACTTCGGGTCGGGCCGGGCTGGTGGCTTCATTGCCGTCCGACAGCGCCTCGACGCCCGGGCTGGGGTAATTGCCGAGATGGCTGTGGATGTCGATGATGCCCGGCGTCACATATTTGCCCTCGGCGTCGATGACGGTGGCACCGGCAGGGACACTGACCGTGGCGCCGATTTCGGCGATCTTGCCGTCTTCGAGCCGCACCGCGCCCGGCGCGAACTTGCGCCCGGTGCCATCGAAGACGATGGCGTTCCGGATCACCGTGGTGACACCTGGATAGGGCCGATATGTCGAAGGATAGGGGTCAGACGGAATGCGGACGACCTCGACCGGCTTGGCACCGGCGCTTTGCGGTGGTGGTGCCTTGGCGGTGCAGCCGGCGAGCAATGCCAGCACAACCAGAGACTGTGCGACCAGAGGCAGGCGCTGCATCATTGTACCCCGTGCATCCAGCGCTTGATCAGCGGTGAAACGCCAAGCAGCACGACCCCGATCACGACCGCGACAAGGCCGATCGTCTGAAACACCCCGGCATAGGTTTCGAGGCTGACACGCGGGTTGGTGACCTGGCCGCCGACGGTCTCGACGCTCGCCACCTGCGCCACCACGCCTGCCACATATTGCGCGCAGCTGATCGACAGGAACCACACGCCCATCATCATGCCGACGATGCGCGCGATCGACAGCTTGGTGATCATGCTGAGCCCGACCGGCGAGATGCACAGCTCGGCCATCGAATGGATGAGATAGAGCCCGGCGAGCCACCACAGGCCAACGCGATAATTCTCGTCGGCAAACTGCGTCCCCCAGACGAGGAACAGGAAGCCGGCACCGACGCCGATCAGCGCGATGCCGAATTTGACGGGAATGCCCGGCTCCATGCCGCGCTTGCCCAATGTCGTCCACAGCTTGCTGAACACCGGCGCCAGCGCGACGATGAAGAAGGCATTGAAGAACTGTGTTTGCCCCGCGGAAATGTTGAACAGCCCGAACACCGAAAGATTGGTGTTGCGGTCAGCGAACAGCGTCAGCGACGAACCGGCCTGTTCGAATAGCGTCCAGAACACCACGTTGAAGACAATCAGCACGATCGCCGCCAGCATCATCTCGAATTCGGCCTTGGTGCCGACTCGCCACGACCAGATCGGGATGGCGATGACGGCGATCAGGAAGGTGGAGAACAGCGCGCGACCCAGGATCGGCAGGCCCTGGATATAGCCCATGATGCCTTGCCCGGCGACCGGCGGCGGCGCGTTCATCAGATTGCTGAACAGGAACCAGACCAGCGGCACCGCGAGGATTGCGCCGGCGTAGATCAGCAGTGATTTGTCCTTGCCGTCCTGTGCCGGCGGCTCGCCATAGCCGGCGAGCTTGGGGCCGGCGAACTGGATCAGCGCCCAGCTGATCGTCATGCCGATAGCCGCGAGAAGGAAGCCTGCCCACCAGCCATAGCGATCAGCAAGGAACGGACATGCCAATTGTGACCCCAATGAGCCGAGGTTGATGCCCATGTAGAAAATGGTGAAGCCGGCATCGCGGCGCTGGTCGCCCTGGCTGTAGAGCGAGCCGACCATCGTCGAGATATTCGGCTTGAAGAAGCCGTTGCCGATGGTCACCGCCGACAGGCCGATCAGCATGACCATGGTGAAGAACGGATCGCGGTCACCGCCGGCGACAAAGCCGCCCTTTGGAACCGAACGGGCAACGCTGCCATCGGGCGCGAGCAGCGATACACTGCCGTCGTCATTGCCCTTGATCGCGAGGCGCTGGGCGCTGTCCTCGACATATTGCTGCTTGCTGCCGTTGGTCTTGTCGATCACGACTTCGTAGCGGCTGCCTTCGATCATCGCATAGGGCTTGGCCGCTTCGCCGCCAAAACACAGGATGAAATAGCCGATCGCCATGACGATGGCGCCGAACTTCACCGAGCGTTTGGAGCCGAGATAGCGGTCGGCAAGCAGGCCGCCGACCAGCGGCGTCAGATAAACCAGCGCGGTAAAGCCGCCATAAAGGCTGGTTGTCGTCGAATCATTGAACAGGAAATGATCGGCAAGGTAGAGCGTCAAAAGCGCCCGCATGCCGTAATAGCCAAAGCGCTCCATGGCTTCGGTGGTGAAAAGCCGGGCCAGCTGGGCCGGATGGCCGAACCACTGCGGACGTGTATCGATAACCGGTGCAACCGCAGCTTCGGCCAAAATCCCAACTCCCCAACGCTAGTCGCGCCACCCTAGCGGCGTGCCGGGCGATAGGCAAAGGCCCAGTGGCGCAAAGCGGATGCCGGCGCTATGCCGAGACCATGGACAGTTTCAACGATCTCACCTCGCCGGCGACGCTGCTGGCGACCCGTCGCTCCGGCAAGGCGCGCGACATGACAGCGCCCGGCCCCGATGCGGCGACACTGAAGACAATCCTTTCCGCGGCGATGCGCGTTCCCGATCATGGCAAGCTGGCGCCATGGCGCTTTGTCGTGGTGGAGGACGACCGTCGCCAGGCGCTGTCTGACGCGATGGTGGCGGCGCTGCTGGCGGAAAAGCCCGAGGCTGGCCGCTTGGAAACCGATGCCATCCGCGGCTTTGCGCTGCAGGCGCCGTGCTTGGTTATCGTGCTGGCGCGGACCAATCCCGCCAGTCACATCTCCGAATGGGAGCAATTGCTTTCGGTCGGGGCAACATGCGGGCTGTTGTGCGTTGCCGCACACGCCCAGGGCTTTGTCGCCAACTGGTTGACCGGCTGGCCAGCCTATTCGCCGGGCGTTCTCGCCGCCGTAGCCGAAACGGGCGAACGTGTCGCCGGCTATGTCTTCATCGGCACCCAGATGCGGCCGCTCGAGGAACGGCCGCGCCCGGATTATGATGCTGTCGTGAGGGTCTGGTAGCGGCTCAGCTGCACGCCACGTCGCCGCTGCCCGATGTGCGCGATGTGCAGCGGGCCCCGCCGGTGATCTTCACATCGCCCGAACCGGAGATCCGGATATTGGCATCGCCCGTCGCGTGCGCGGCGACATCACCCGACCCCGAAATGGCGATATCGACGTTGGTGCAGGCGAGGCCTGCGAGCATCATGTCGCCGCTTCCCGAAATCGACACCTTGGCATTGGTGCACTGGCCCGCGGCCATGATGTCGCCCGAGCCCGAAGTCCGCAGCGTGACTTGCGGGCTGGTGATGCGGCCGATCTTCAGATTGCCGGAGCCTGACAGGCTGCCTTCAAACGCCGGGCCGCTGCCACTGTCCGCCAGAATATCACCCGAGCCGCTGGCGTGAAGCCCGGTCAGCGCCGGCATCGTGATCGTGATCTGCACCTGATCGCCGCTGCCCCAGTTCCAGTTGCTGTTCTTCTTGTGATCGATCCTGAGCGTGCTGCCATCGACCCGGATGTCGAGATTGTCGAGCCGCTCCTGCGGGCCGGTGGCAACAACCGATGCCGCCTTGCCGGTCGTGATGGTGATGTTTTCCGACCCCGAGGCCGAGACCTTTTCGAAGCCCGTGACCGGAAAGCGCCGTTCTGCAGGTGCGGCGAGTGCGCCCGTGGCAAGGGAGGTGGCGGCGAGAAGAGCGAACGAGAAGCGTGCGAACATGGGTTGCGATCCTTTCGTGTATTGTTTGAATAATACACGAAGCGAAATCGCTGGCAAGCTTTAGCGTGATGATGCCGCGCGCTGGCGGACCGGCACGACAAAGCGCAGCAGGTTCATCTCGATGGCGAAGAAGCACAGGATCCACAGCGCCGCGTCGTAAAAATCGAGCAGGGCGCCTTCAATGCCCCACAGCACCGCGCAGACAAAGGTGGCGGTGTAGAGCAGCAGCTTGATGGCGTTGCGCTGCCGATGTGCTGGCGACCCAATCGCAACGGGTGCCAGAATATCACGCCAGATCGTCGCCGAAATCGCCAGCCAGACGATCGAATTGACGACATCGAGCCAGATGCGGTCGATCCAGTAATTGACCAGCGCGAAAACGGCGAACGCATAGCCCAGCAATTCGACCGCCAGCGGCCAGCCGACAATGCGCCGCCGGCCATCAGCAGCCGGGCTGCGGGTTTCCCATTCGAAGACGCTGAGGATCAACAGCCAGCCGACCTGATCGACCGCCTTGTAGGGGAAGACCTGTTCCTCGCCGGCAACGCGGATGAGCAGCCAGACGTTGATGACCAGCAGGGTGTAGACGGTGAATTTGAACACCGCTGCGCCATGCTGTTTCACCAACGCTGCTGCCCCCGCGC
>JAAFIT010000055.1 GCA_013298745.1 Sphingomonadales bacterium | reverse complement strand
CGCCGGCCCCAACCGCCGGAGGCTTCGATCTTGGAAGATCTGGACACAAAAAAAGGCCCGGCGGATTGCTCCGCCGGGCCAATTTTTGTCCCGTCTGCGGATGCTTAGCGGCGATTGCCCATGAACATCAGCAGGAACTGGAACAGGTTGATGAAGTTCAGGTACATCGTCAGCGCGCCCATCACGGCGGCCTTGCCGATGAACGCCGAACCCTGGAGTTCGTAATACATCGCCTTCAGGCGCTGGGTATCATAGGCGGTGAGGCCAGCGAAAATCAGCACGCCGAGGATGTTGATGGCCAGCGCCAGCGGCCCCGACTTGAAGAAGAAGTTGGCGAGCATGGCGAGCAGGATGCCGATCAGGCCCATCATCAGGAACTTGCCCATCGCCGACAGGTCCCGCTTCGTCGTGTAGCCGAACAGGCTGAGGCCGGCATAGCTGGCCGCGGTAACGAAGAAGGTCTGCGCGATCGATGCGCCCGTGTACTGCAGGAAGATCGTCGACATCGACACGCCCATGAGGCCGGCAAAGCCCCAGAAGCACGCCTTCAACTGGCCATCGGACAGCTTGTTGATGCCGAAGTTCATGACGAGGATCAGCGCCAGCGGCGACAACATCGCCACCCAGCCAAGGATCGTCGGGCCAACGCGGCCGGCGGCATCCTGCGCGAAGAACATCGCGAGCAGCGTCGGGTTGCTGGCAACCGCGAGCGCGACCAGGCCGGTCAGCAGCACGCCAGACGCCATGTAATTGTAGATCGAGAGCATGTACGAACGCAGGCCCTCGTCATAGCCCGCTTCGGCGCCGGCGATCGGCCGGGCAGTCGCGAGGCGGGGGTCCACCGGGTTAGCCATCAAGTCCTCCTGTCACCGGCACAGTGCCGTGATCGCCGACAATATCGTCGAACTGCGTGTGAATTTCAATGGCAGCCGATGACACATCTGTCATCAAAGGTCGCGCAGCACGGCATTGGGCCGCGCCGACAGCGCCCGCCACGACCCGGCAAGACCGAGCAGCACGGTGACAGCGCCGCCCGCCAGCACCGTGCCGACCACGGGCGCCCAATCGGGTTGCCATTCGAGCTTGAAGACCTGGGTGATGACATACCAGCCGGCACCGCCACCGAGCAGCAGTGCCAGCCCCGACACGATCAGCGCCAGCAGTCCATATTCGGCGAGCGTCGCCCGTGCCACCTGCCCCCGCGTCGCGCCAAGCAGTTTCAACAGCACGGCGTCATAGGTTCGCGCCCGGGCACCTGCCGCCAATGCCCCGATCAGCACGGCGATTCCGGCGGCAACCGTCACGCCCGCTGCCGCGCGGATTGCCGTCGAAAGCTGGCCGAGCAATTCTGCCACCTGCCCCAGCACATCCTTGACGCGAACCACCGAAGCGGTGGGGAATTGCCTGGCGATACCGGCCTGAATGGCGCGTTCCTCATCAGGCTTTACCGCCAATGTTGCCATCCACCCGTGCGGCGCCGCTTCCAGCGTACCCGGCGCGAACAGGATTGCGAAATTGAACCCAAGCGATTGCCAGTCGATCTTGCGGGTGCTGGCAATCTTGGCGGTGATTTCGACGCCAAGCACCGAGACGGTCATTTCGTCGCCGATCTTGAGGCCGAGCGCCTTGGCGGCATCGTCATCGATCGAAATCAACGGCGGCCCGGCATAATCGCGCGGCCACCATTTGCCGCTGACGATAGTGTTCGCCGGCGGGAAATCGGCAGCATAGCTGAGGCCGCGGTCACCGCGCAGGATCCACACATCAGGGCCCGCATTGATCTGGTTCGCTGGCACGCCCTTCACCGCTGTCACGGGTCCCCGCAGGCTTGGGACGATGGTCATCGTCGCACCGGGCGCCTTGGCGTCGATGAGCGCCTTGAAAGCGTCCTTGCCATCATTGGGGATATCAATGACGAAAAAAGTTGGCGCGCGATCAGGCAAGGTGCGGTTGATCTGGCCGGTGAAATTGGTCTCGATAACGGCGAGCGTGGCAAACAGCGTCAGCCCCAGCCCCAAGGCGACGATCAGCTGCCGGGTCGGCGCGCCGGGACGGTGCAGATTGGCAAGCGCCAGCCGCGCCAATGTGCCCCTGGGCCGCGGCGCCCGTGCCGCCAGCCAGCGCACCAGCGCAGCCAAGGCCCAGAGCAACCCGATCAATGCCAATGCTGCGGCGATGAAGCCAAGGACAAACACCCTGTCACTGGCATTGGCGACCGTAATGCCGACAATCGCAAGGCCCGCTGCGACAATCGTTGCAACCATGCCAAAGGTCGGCCTGTCGCGCCGTTCGGTCAGGCTGCGGAACAACCGCGCCGCCGGCATCCGTGCCGCCTGCGCTAGCGGCCAGAGCGCAAAGGCCAGCGCGATCAGCACGCCATAGGCCGCTGCTGTTGCCAGGGCCCGCCATTGCGGTGTCAGTTCGGGCGGCACCGGCAGGCTGGCAGCGGCAACGCGCGTCACAATCCAGGGCGTTGCCGCGCCGATCGCCAATCCGATGACAACAGCGCCCAGTGCCACCAGTCCGATCTGCCAAAGATAAATCGCGCGGATCGTCGCGGTATCGGCGCCCAACGTCTTCAATGTCGCAATTGTCTTGGTCTTGGCTCCCAGATAAGCGCTGACACCGCCGGCGACGCCAACGCCCGCAACGACAAGGGCTGTCAGACCCACAAGCGTCAGAAACTGGCCAAGCCGATCGACGAAGCGGCGCGTGCTCGGCGCGCCGTTGCTGCGGTCCTGAAACTGGAAACCCGCATCGGGCGCCGCCGCTTCGAGGCGGTTGACCACAGGAGCAGGATCGGCACCCGGCGGCAGTTTGATTCGATACAGGCTGCGAAACTGGGCACCCGGCTGAATGAGGCCGGTGGTATCGAGATCGCTGCGCGCAATCAGCACGCCAGGGCCAAAGCCAAAGCCTTGACCAGCCGCATCAGGCTCTTCGGCCGTCACGCCAGCAATGCGCAGCGTCGCAGTGCCGATCTGCAGCGTGTCGCCAGCCTTCAGGCCCAGCCGTTCGGCTAGTGCCGGAGCCACGGCGGCCGTGCCAGGGGCGATACAAGCCCGGACAGCGCCTGCACAGCTCTGGCCGCCCTCGAGCCGAAACGCGCCGACCAAAGGCCAGCGCGCGTCGACGGCCTTCACTTCGGCAAGCAAACGCTCTTCTGCCCCCGACTTGCCCGCCATGGCGCGCAGGCGGATAACCTCGGAGACCAGCCCTTCCTTGTCGAGTCGCTCACGCTCCTCGACAGTGGCAAAGCGGCTCGATAACCGTGCCTCGACATCGCCGCCGAGCAGCAACTGCCCACGCTCCATCAGCCCGGCGTTGATCGCCGAAGCGAGGCTGCCGACGCCCGCCAGCGCCGCGACGCCCAGAATCAGGCAGACCGCCAGCAGCCGCAGGCCAACCAGCCCGCCGCGCAGCTCGCGCAATGCCAGGCGCAGCGGCAGGTTCAAGCGAAGACTTCGGTGAGGAAGTTGGTCATTGCCTGCCAGGAACGGCGATCGGCCGTGGCATTATATTGAACACCGCCGGCCGGATTGTTGGCACCAGGTGCGGTAAATGCGTGCATGGTGCCGCCATAGGCGTGGATCTGCCAATCGGCACCGGCCGCCGAAAGCTCCTTGGCCAGCGCCACAGTGGCATCGGGCGGCGTCATCGGATCGTCCCAGCCATGCAGCACCAGCACCTTGGCGCTAATCGGCTGCGCGGCAAGGCCGGTTGGCGCATAGACCCCATGGAAGCTGACCGCCGCCTTGATGTGAGGCGTTGCCGAGCGCGCCACATCGAGCGCACAGAGCCCGCCGAAGCAATAGCCGATAATGGCCATGCGGCCGGAATCGATCGCCGGATGCGCAGCAGCAGCAGCTACCGCTGCCAGCAAACGCCGCTGCAAGCCGGCGCGATCGGCCATCCATGGTCCCATCAGGCCGCTATTGTCTCCCATCGGCTCGCCGCGCACGCCCTGGCCATAAACGTCGATGGCAATGCCGATATAGCCAAGCGCCGCGAGCCGATCGGCAACACCATTATCGGCGGCGGTCTGCCCGGCCCAATTGTGCGCGATCAGCACCGCCGGGTGCGGCCCGGCGCCGGCTGGCATTGCCACATAGCCTTCACAGATCGTATCGCCATCGGTGTAGATGAATGCCGTCATTGCTCTCTCCCTATTCGGCGACGGCTGTCAGCGCCGTTCGCGTAACATCCCGAATGATATGGCCGTCCTTCATTTCGATCACACGGTCGCATTTTTCCGCCAGGCCTGCGTCATGCGTGATGAGAATCAGCGTCGCACCAGTTTCGGCGAGCCGATCGAACAGCAATTCAACCACCGCCTCGCCGGTCGCTTCGTCGAGGTTGCCGGTCGGTTCGTCGGCGAAGATCAGTGCCGGGCGCGCGGCGATGGCGCGAGCGAGGCCGACACGCTGCTGCTCGCCGCCCGAAAGCTGGGTCGGATAATGATCAAGCCGGTGGCCGAGACCAACGGACTGCAGTTCGGCGCGCGCCTTGCCTTCCGGATCGGGAATTCCGGCGAGTTCGAGCGGGACCGCGACATTTTCGATCGCCGTCATCGTCGGGATGAGGTGAAAGGCTTGCAACACAATGCCGATGCGACCGCGCCGGGCGCGGGCCAGGCCATCTTCATCGAGCGCCGAAAAATCCGCACCTGCAACCATCACCTTGCCCGAGCTGGCCTTTTCGAGGCCGGCGAGAACCGCCATCAGCGATGACTTGCCCGAACCCGATGGCCCGAGGATGGCAAGGCGTTCGCCGGCCGTCACCGACAGGCTGACACCGCGCAGCACATCGACTGCGGCACTGCCGCCGCCAAAGCGCAGGGTGACATCGCGGGCATCGATAACGATATTGGCGGCCATGAAGATCCTGGATGCGAGTCGAATGACGTTTCTGAACCGCCGATATGGCATGAATTTTTGGCTTTACCAGTTGGCCACGGCACTGGCGCTGCTGTTGCTGTCGCAGGCGGCGCTGGCGGCAGCGCCACCGCGGACCATTCTGGCCTTTGGTGACAGCCTGACCGCGGGTTACCAGTTGCGCCCCGGCGAAGGTTTTGCACCGCAACTGGAAAAGGCACTGCGCGCCAAGGGCCGCAACGTCTCTGTGATCAATGCCGGTGTTTCGGGCGATACGACAGCGCAAGGCAAGGTGCGGATCGCGTGGGGCCTGGCCGGGCTCAAGACCAAGCCCGATCTCGTCATCCTCGAACTTGGTGCGAACGACATGTTGCGCGGTCAGCCGCCGGCAGCGGCGAAGGCCAATCTCGATGCCATGATCAAGGACTTCCAGAAGCGCGGCATCCGCGTTCTCCTCGCCGGCATGTTGGCACAGCCCAATCTTGGTGCGGCTTATGTCAAGGACTTCAACGCGCTTTATCCGGCGCTCGCAAAGGCCAACAAGGTAACGCTCTATCCCTTCTTCATGGATGGCGTCGCCGCCGTGCCAGGGCTGCAACTTGCCGATGGACTCCACCCGACGGCCAAGGGCGTGACGATCATCGTCAACAAGATGCTGCCGACGGTGCTGAAGGAACTCGAGGCACTACCCTGAACTGTGAGGCCGAGGTGATGTAAATGCCGACGAAACGCGTTGATCCCCTCGTCATTCAGAAAAATGGTTAATGCCATAAACTGTCACTTGATGTGCAGATTTTAATCCTTTAGCAGCGAAATACCACGTCGGTGGTCGGGGAATTGTCCCCATGGCAATCACGCTTTCAGGATGGCTTTCTCGATGCATGCTCTGCGCCTGCTGCTGACCGTTGCAGCTTTCTCCCCCGTCGCCGCAAACGCTGCGCTGCCAATCACGGTCAGCCTCGAATCGGAACTGCCGGGCATCCAGAACTCGACCTCAGGCTTCAACTCCTTTGGCATTGAAACCTTCGAAACGCGGGAGCTGGGTACAGGCAAGAACTTCATTTCGGACTTCGGCACGGGTGGCGTGTTTTCGGGCAGCTACACCAACGTCCAGATTAATGAAGATGACCAATATGGTGCCGCCACCGGCGCCGGCCAGTATGCCGTAACGTTTCAGGACCAGGGCGACTATTCGCTCGACCTGTCGACGACATTGCCGGGCGGGGTCACGTATTTCGGTTTCTGGCTGTCGGCGCTCGATGGCAACAACAACGTCAGCTTCTACCAGGGCGGAACCAAGCTGTTCACCTTCAGCGCCGAAAACGCCAGGACGTTCATCAACAGCTTGCCGGACAAAAACAAATATTATGGCAACCCCAATGATCCTTACAAGAACCAGAACAGCGGCGAACCCTATGCGTTTCTGAACTTCTACGCCAAGGCCGGCACGACGTTCGACCGAGTGGTGTTTTCGCAATCCGGTGGCGGCGGCTATGAGTCCGACAACCACACAGTCGGTCAGTGGAAGACGATCAGCGGCACTGTGATCCCGCCGGCCGTTCCAGAACCGCAGAGCTGGGCATTGATGATTGCCGGATTCGGCTTGGTCGGAGGATCGATGCGCCGTCGCGCGCGCCTCGCGGTGGCCTGATCACAGCAGCACGAATGAAAAACCGCCCGGGTGCCATCACAGCGCCCGGGCGGTCTTTGTTTCAGCAATATGCTGCAGAACAGACAGCCCCGCTTACGACCCGTCAGGCCGCGGCTGGAACCTTGTAGCTGAGCACCGGCTTGCGTGCCGCTGCCGTCTCATCGAGCCGACGTCGCGGTGCGAGATGCGGGCTGGAGTGCCAGGCATCGGGATCGGCCAGCATGCGTTCCGCCACCGATCGCATCGCACCGATCAACTGGTCGAGGCTGGCCTTGCTTTCGGTTTCGGTCGGTTCGACCAGCATCGCGCCATGGACGACGAGCGGGAAATACATCGTCATCGGGTGGAAGCCTTCATCGATCAGCGCCTTGGCGAGATCGAGCGTCGTCAGGCCTGTGCCGTCAAGGAAATCATCCGAGAACAGCGCTTCGTGCATGCACGGCCCGGTGGCGGCGAAGGGCGCCGTGTAAATGTCCTTGAGGCTGGCTAGGATGTAATTGGCGTTGAGTACGGCATCCTCGGCGACCTGGCGTAGCCCATCGGCACCATGGCTCATCATATAGGACAGCGCGCGAACGAACATGCCCATCTGGCCGTGGAAGGCAACCATCCGGCCGAAGCTGTGATCGTGCGCCTTGCTTTCGTGCGCTTCGGCTTCTTCAACGAGTTGCAGGCCATTTTTCGTCTTCTGCACGAACGGCAGCGGTGCAAAGGGCGCCAGCGCTGCGGAAAACACCACCGGCCCCGAACCGGGGCCACCGCCGCCATGCGGCGTGCTGAAGGTCTTGTGCAGATTGATGTGCATGGCATCGATGCCAAGGTCACCCGGCCGCACCCGGCCGACGATGGCGTTGAAATTGGCGCCATCGCAATACACAAAGCCGCCGGCAGCGTGCACCGCCGCACAGATGCGGATCATGTCGGGTTCGAACAGTCCGCAGGTGTTGGGGTTGGTGATCATCACCGCAGCCACGTCCGGCCCCAATCGCGCCAGCAAGGCATCGACATCGACACGGCCGCGAGCATTGGCAGGGATGTTTTCGACCGCATAGCCGCAGAACGCCGCCGTCGCCGGGTTCGTGCCATGGGCGCTTTCGGGCACCAGCACGACCTTGCGGGCATCGCCGCGCGCTTCCAGCGCTGCACGGATGGCGAGCATCCCGCACAACTCGCCATGCGCGCCGGCCTTGGGGCTCATCGACACTTCGGGCATGCCGGTCAGCGTCTTCAACCAATGCGCCAGCGTATCGATCAATTCCAGCGCACCCTGCACGGTCTGTTGCGGCTGTAACGGATGGATGTCGGCAAAGCCCGGCAACCGCGCCATTTTTTCGTTCAGCCGCGGGTTGTGCTTCATCGTGCACGAACCGAGCGGGAAAATGCCCAAATCAATGGCGTAATTCTGCCGCGATAGGCGGGTGTAATGCCGCACCGTTTCAGGTTCCGACAGACCGGGCAGATCGATCGGCGCGGTGCGCGCCAGGCCGCCAAGCCGGTCCTGGACGACAGGCACCGGTTCAAGATCGACGCCGCTACGATCAACGGCGCCGCGTTCGAACAGCAACGGCTCTTCGAGCATAAGCGCCCGGTTGCCGGTGTAGGTTTCTGCCGCAGCACCGGTGCCGGCAATACGGGTCACGCGTCCCTGGTTGTTCATCATGCCAGCACCTCATCAAGCGCGTCTTCAAACCCATCAAAATCCGCATCAGTCGCGGTTTCGGTCACCGCGACGATCATGCCATTGGCGAGCTCCGCCACACCAGGGAACAGCCGCCCCAGCGAGATGCCGCCGAGCACACCCTTGTCGGCGAGCTTGCGCACTACCGGCCGGGCTTCGACCGGTAGCTTCAAAGTGAATTCGTTGAAGAACTGGGTGGTGACCAGTTCGACCCCGGGAATGCGCGCCAGCCGTTCGGCCAGTTGCACCGCGCGAGCGTGATTGAGACTGGCGAGGTGGCGCAGGCCCTTCTCACCCAGCAACGTCATGTGCACGCTGAAGGCCAGCGCACAAAGACCTGAATTGGTGCAGATATTGCTCGTCGCCTTTTCCCGACGGATATGCTGTTCGCGCGTCGACAGTGTCAGCACGAAACCGCGTTTGCCATCGGCATCGACAGTTTCGCCGCACAACCGACCCGGCATCTGGCGGACAAGCTTGTCGCGGCAGGCAAAAAGACCGAGATAGGGCCCGCCGAAGTTGAGGCCGTTGCCGATCGACTGGCCCTCTCCAACGACAATATCGGCACCCATTTCACCGGGTGATTTCATCGCGCCCAAGGACACAACTTCGGTCACGACGACGATCAGCAGCGCCCCGGCCTTGTGGCAGGCATCGGCCAGCGGCGACAGATCGGCAACATGGCCGAAGATATTGGGGTTCTGGACGACGACGCACGAGGTTTCCGCGTCGATGGCTGCGATGAGCTTATCAAGGTCATCGCCCGGCTTGCCGGAGGTCAACTTCGGCGTCGATGTTTCAACCACATCATCAGTAAATTGCGTCAAAGTTTTTAGAACATTGACATAATGCGGGTGAACCCCACCCGAGACAATCGCCTTGGTACGCCGCGTCACGCGCCGCGCCATGAAGACGCCTTCGGTCATCGCCGTCGAGCCATCGTACATGCTGGCATTGGCGACTTCCATGCCGAGCAGGCGCGCCACTTGAGTCTGGAACTCGAAGAGCACCTGCAGCGTGCCCTGGGCGATTTCCGGCTGATAGGGTGTGTAGGCGGTCAGGAATTCGCCGCGCTGGATGATGTGATCGACCGTCGCCGGCACATGATGCTTGTAGGCGCCGCCACCGACGAAGAACGGCACAGTACCGGCCGTCATGTTCTTGGCCGCCATGGCGCCAAGCGCGCGTTCGACGCTTTGTTCGGGGGCGTGCATCGGCAGGCCGGCGATTGGTGAGGCCAGCCGGGCGCTTTCGGGCACATCGATAAACAGCGCGTCGATATCGGGCGCGCCGATAACGCGAAGCATCGCCTCGCGATCAGGTTGGGTCAGGGGCAAATAGCGCATGGCTTACTCTTTCAGGCTGGCCCGTTCGCTATCGCGAACAACGGGCAAACGGGCGGAAAAACGGATACGAACATAATCGGCAATCCAATTGCCTTCGGTATCGGCGAGCACCGGTCGCAACAGCGCGCAAACATCTTCAATAACCTGATCGCGCCCTTCGGGAGGCACGCCGGCACTGTCGATGAAGCCGCCGCGGAAGGTGTTGAGCCAACCAGTCATACCAGTCGGCAGGGGCGTTTGTCGCGGAATGATGGCGCAGCTTTCAACAAGAAAGCCAGCCGTTTCCAGAATCTTGCGAAAACCTTCTGCTGTCGGATAGTAACTGGTTTCCTCGGGTTCGACGCGGTAACCATGCACCTTCAGAACAGCCCGCAGCGCGGTGCGGATCGCCGCGATATTGGCATGACCACCGAATTCGCCGACATAGCGACCGCCAGGCTTCAAT
>JAAFIT010000054.1 GCA_013298745.1 Sphingomonadales bacterium | reverse complement strand
GGTGACGAAGAACGCCGTTGACCAGCCGAGCAGGATGACGCCGTTGATGCCTTCGATGGCGGCGAGCAGGTGCCAGTCCGGATCGAGCAGATCATCGCCAAAGCCGATGGCGGCATAGGTTTGCGTGGAAA
The DNA here is from genome assembly GCA_013298745.1 of Sphingomonadales bacterium. Classification (GTDB taxonomy): domain Bacteria; phylum Pseudomonadota; class Alphaproteobacteria; order Sphingomonadales; family Sphingomonadaceae; genus Sandarakinorhabdus. Next base: position 9,916 of record JAAFIT010000054.1, on the reverse strand, counting down.
AATACACCGCGTGGCGCAGCGTATCGATGGCGCCGAGTTCGAGATAGACCGCCGCATAGGCCCAGATTTCCAGCGCATGGAGGACGAAAAGGCCGAGAACGACAGTCATCGTCAGCGCGACTGCGGCGAAGGACAGCGGCTTGATGAGCAGCTTCTGCTCCTCATCGGCTTCATAGCGCGTCAGCTTGCCGAGCAGCAGCAGACCGACGGCGTGGATGAACACCGTTGTCAGCACCATTGCCGTGGCAACGGCCAGTTCCGTGATCATTCCGGCTGCCAATCCGCTGGGGCCAGCGTGAAGCCGGCGAAATCGAAACCTGGTGCCACCACGCAACTGACGAGCGCCCAGCCCGCTTCGGCGCGCGCGGCCTGCCAATCGCCCGCCGGCACAACGGCTTGCGGCGCCTCGCCGGCAAGAACATCGGCGCCCAGCACCTGCCAGCGCGGCGGACCGCCCTGCCCCGGCGCGATGCCCAGCGCCAACGGCGCCCCGGCGTGCCAGCACCAGATTTCGTCGGCATCGACCCGGTGCCAGTGCGAGGTCTGCCCGGCTTCGAGCAGGAAGTGGATCGCGGTGACGACGCTGCGTCCGGTACCGGCAGCGCGGAAGGTTTCGCGGTACCAGCCGCCTTCCGGGTGCGGCGCCAGTTCCAGCGCCGCGATGATCGCTGCGGCGCTATTTGGTGGAGGGGTTGGAGGCATTGGGCTTCTTCGGCTTTTCGGCCTTGGGCTTGCGAGCTTCCTTGTTCGATTTCGCCTGACCCTTGGCCATGTCGATCCTTTCGCGGTGACGCAGCGCCAGCCTAGCGCAATCGTCGGCGCAATGCGCCTGCAAATGGCCCGACGATCAAGAATGGCGGAGGGGTGGAGGGCCCGAACGGAAAAACAAGTGCCGCCAGCGCCAAACGGGCAACCGGCGGCACGATGTCAGTTAGGCAGCCTTGTCAGCGACCAGCAGACGGACCGGAGGCTTGGTGCCGGCGACGACATCCTTGTCGACCTGGATTTCCTCGACACCTTCAAGGCCCGGCAGTTCGAACATGGTATCGAGCAGAATCGATTCCATGATTGATCGCAGCCCGCGGGCACCGGTCTTGCGATCGATGGCACGCTTGGCGATCGCCGACAGCGCATCGGGCTGGAAGGTCAGCTTCATGCCTTCCATCTCGAACAGCTTGGCATATTGCTTCGACAGTGCGTTCTTCGGTTCGGTAAGGATCTTGATCAGCGCCGCCTCGTCCAGATCTTCGAGCGTCGCGATGACCGGCAGACGGCCGATGAATTCGGGAATCAAACCAAAGCGCAGGAGGTCTTCCGGCTCGCACTTCATCAGCAACTGGCCGACACGGCGCTCGTCCGGCCCGGCGACATGGGCGCCAAAGCCGATCGACTTGCCCTGCAGGCGATCGCCGATGATCCGATCAAGGCCGCTGAAGGCGCCGCCGCAGATGAACAGGATGTTGGTGGTATCGACCTGCAGGAATTCCTGCTGCGGGTGCTTGCGACCGCCCTGCGGCGGCACGGAGGCGGTGGTGCCTTCCATGATCTTCAGCAGCGCCTGCTGGACACCCTCGCCCGACACATCGCGAGTAATCGAAGGATTATCGGCCTTGCGCGAAATCTTGTCGATTTCATCGATATAGACGATGCCGCGCTGGGCGCGTTCGACATTGTAGTCGCTCGCTTGCAGCAGTTTGAGGATGATGTTTTCGACATCTTCGCCAACATAGCCAGCTTCCGTCAGCGTCGTCGCATCAGCCATGGTGAAGGGCACATCGAGGATGCGCGCCAGCGTCTGGGCGAGCAACGTCTTGCCGCAACCGGTCGGCCCGACGAGCAGGATATTGGACTTGGCGAGTTCAACTTCGCTGCCCTTGCCGCCGTGATTGAGGCGCTTGTAGTGGTTGTGCACCGCAACCGACAGAACGCGCTTGGCGTGCATCTGGCCGATGACATAATCATCAAGCACCTTGCAGATTTCGCGCGGTGTCGGCACGTCGCCGGTCTTTTTCACCAGCGCCGTCTTGGTTTCCTCACGAATGATGTCGTTGCACAGTTCGACGCATTCATCACAGATGAACACCGTCGGTCCGGCAATGAGCTTGCGCACCTCATGCTGGCTCTTGCCGCAGAAGCTGCAATAGAGCGTGCTCTTCGAATCGCCCCCGCTCAGCTTGGTCATGGCTTTCCTCTCTCGCTCGATCGCGAGTGTAGCTTTGAAATTGAACCGCCTGCAAGCCCATTGGCTGCAATGATTGTCGCAATAACGTCATGCGACACCGCCATATGCGGCGGGGACAGCAGATTTACGAACCCTGTCACGCAGCCTTCAGCGCGTCGCCGTCTGTCGGCAACGGCCGCTTTTCGGCAACTTCATCGATCAGGCCGAATTCCTTGGCTTCCTCTGCTGACATGAACTTGTCGCGGTCCATCGCGCGCTCAATGACATCGATGTCCTTGCCGGTGTGTTTTGCGTAAAGCGAATTCAGCTCATGTCGCATGCGCAGAATTTCGCGCGCCTGGATTTCGATGTCCGAGGCCATGCCCTGTGCGCCGCCAGACGGCTGATGCACCATAATCCGGGCATGCTTCAAGGCGACGCGCATCCCCGGTTCGCCGGCGGCGAGCAGGAAGCTTCCCATCGATGCGGCCTGGCCGACGCAGACCGTGCCAACGCGCGGCCGGATGTACTGCATGGTATCGTAAATCGACATCCCCGCCGTCACCACCCCGCCCGGCGAGTTGATGTACATGAAGATGTCCTTTTTCGGATTTTCCGATTCAAGGAACAACAACTGGGCGACGATCACCGATGCCATGTGATCTTCCACCTGGCCGGTGACAAAGACGATGCGCTCGCGCAGCAGGCGCGAGTATATATCAAACGAACGCTCCCCCCGGTTGGAGGTTTCGATGACCATGGGGATCAGGCCGGCGTGAATGTCGAGCATGTGAATCCTTCTCGTGACCTCCGCAAAGTCGGACGTTTTGGTGCGAAGTTCAAGGGGGACAAAGCGCACACCCGTCGGGCACTGACGATAGAGGCAGGCCATAGAGACAAAACGGGGCGGCACCGATCGGTACCACCCCGCATTATCGCATCGCTGAGCGCCAAGGGCGCCCGCCGAAACCTTATTCGGCGGCCTTCTTGGCAGCCTTCTTCGGCTTCGCCGGCGCCTCGACGGCAGGCGCTGCCTCAACCGGTGCTGCTGCCTTTGCAGCCTTTGGCTTGGCAGCCTTCTTCACCGGCGGCTCAACAGCGGCTTCGTCCGGCGCGGCAGCGTCTGCCTTGGCGGGCTTGGTCTTGGCGGCCTTTTTCGCTGCCGGCTTGGCCGGCGCGTGATCATGGTCATGATCGCAATCGGGGCCATGGACATGGCCGTGATCATGGCCGGCACCGATAACGCCGGGGGTTTCATCTTCGTCTTCGATCGCTGCTTCAAGATCGGCACGCGAGACGAAGCGCTCGGTCAGTTCCGCCTTGCTGATCAGGAAATCAACGACCTTGTCTTCGTAAAGTGGTGCACGCAGCTGCGCGAGCGCCATCGGATTTTCCTGCAGGAACTTGACAACCTGCTGCTGTTCACCGGGATAGCGCGCGGCTTCCTGGCCGATCAGACGGTTCATTTCGGCCTGGCTGATCGTCACATTGTTGCGCTGACCGATTTCGCTGAGCAACAGGCCAAGGCGGACACGACGCTCGGCGATACGGCGATAGTCGCCGCGCTCAGCTTCCATCTGGGCGCGCATCGCTTCGGGATCGGCATCCTGGTTGATTTCCTGTTCAATCTGGGCCCAGATCTGGCCGAATTCGCTTTCGACCATCGATTCAGGCACTTCGAAATCATGGCGCGACGCAAGCGTATCGAGCAGCTTGCGCTTCAGATGCGTGCGGGTCAGGTTGCCGAGTTCGGTATCGAGCTGGTCTTTCAGGATCTCCTTCAGCGCATCGAGCGAATCAATGCCGAAGCCCTTGGCGAATTCATCGTCGATCTTGGTTTCGACCGGGGTTTCGACACCTTGAACCACGATCGCGAATTCGGCCGGCTGGCCCTTCAAAGTGGCGACATTGTAGTCGGCCGGGAAGGTCACCTTGACGACACGCTCATCATTGGCCTTCACGCCGACCAACTGGTCTTCAAAACCCGGGATCAACTGGCCCGAGCCGATGGTGACGCGCATGCCTTCACCTTTGCCGCCATCGAACAGCTTGCCGCCAACGCGACCTTCGAAATCGATGACCACAGTGTCGCCGGTCTTGGCCTTGTGCTTGGCCGGCGCCGGCTCGCTGCGCTGGGCCTGAGCGGCCAGGCGCGAGACAGCCTCATTGATGGTGGCCTCGTCGGGCGCGACGATCAGCTTTTCGAGCGTCAGGCTATCGATATTGAGATCGGTAACGGTGGGCAGAACTTCAAATGACACCTTGATGGCAAGGTCGTCGCCCTCTCCAGGCGCGCCTTCAAGATCAACCTGCGGTTGGGTGGCCGGGCGCAGGGCACGATCGGTGATCAACTGCTGAACACCATCGTTGACAGCGGCCTGCATCGCTTCGCCACGCAGCGCTTCACCATGCATCTTGCGGACGAGGTTCGGCGGCACCTTGCCGGGGCGGAAGCCGGGCATGCGGATGGTTTTCGACACTTCTGCAAGGCGGGCATCGACACGCGCAGCCAATGCGGCGGCGGGGATGACCAGCGCATATTCGCGGCGAAGGCCCTGGTTCAACGTTTCGGCGATCTGCATCTATCTGTCTCGTCTGTTGGAACGGCGCCTCGCACTATGGTGTCACTGGTGCGGGCGAAGGGACTCGAACCCCCACGTCTTTCGACACTGGTACCTAAAACCAGCGCGTCTACCAATTCCGCCACGCCCGCGCGAGGAGTGAAGGGCGCGTCTATAGCAACGCGAGCGGCAGGCGCAAGGCTAGGGACATGCGATTGTTGTCATCCAGGGCCGATCCAGGCGCGAAGAATGCTCGCCACCAGCCATAAAGCGGTGACACTAGCGGCCCAGATGCCGATGAACCACGCCCAGCGCTTTGCGGCAGGGCTCATGTCCGCGCCTCAATGATAGCCATCATGGCCGACCTTGCCGCGGAACACCCAATAGGCATAGGCGGTGTAGCCAATGATGATGGGCAACATGATCGCCACGCCAATCAACATGAAGATTTGCGAATTCTCCGCTGTTGCTGCGTCGAAAATCGTCACCTGCCCTGGGACCAAATAGGGGAACATGCAGATGCCGAGCCCCGTGAAGCTGAGAAAAAACAGCGCAAGCGCCAGCAGGAACGGCTGAGCCTCGCGGCGCTGGCGCAGGGCGCGAACGAACAGCAGCGCGACCACCACCACCAGGATCGGCACCGGCGCCACGTAAATCATGTTCGGCAAGCCAAACCATCGGCTGAAATAATCATGGTTGAGGAAAGGTGTCGCCAAGCTGACACTCGCCACTGCCACGAGCGTCGCCGCTCCCGTCACCCGCGCCAGCGCAAAGGCCTTGGCCTGCAACCGGCCTTCAGTCTTGTAGATCAGCCAGCAGGCGCCGAGCAGCGCATATCCCGCCACCACCGAAAGCCCGGTGAGGACCGAAAAGGGAGACAGCCAGTCAAACCAGCCTCCGGCATAGGCTCGCCCTTCGACATTCATACCCTGCAGAATTGCCCCCAGGATAACCCCTTGCGAGAAAGCCGCCAGCATCGACCCGCCAGCAAAGGCCCTGTCCCAAATCCACAATCGCGTCGTCCGCGCCCGATATTCGAACGAAACGCCGCGCAGGATCAGCCCGACCAGCATGGCAATCAAAGGCGCGTAAACCGCCGGCATGATAATCGCATAAGCCAGCGGAAACGCCGCGAACAACCCGCCACCGCCCAGCACCAGCCAGGTTTCATTGCCGTCCCACACCGGCGCTATGGTATTGATCGCGGTGTTGCGATCATCGCCCTTCTCCAGCCAAGGGAACAATATGCCAAGCCCGAGATCGAACCCGTCCATCACCACATAGCCGAACACCGCTAGGGCTATGATGCCTGCCCAGATCAGCGAAAGCGTGTCATTGGGAGCCATCTCCCTACTCCGCCAACACGGCATCGACAGCGACCGGGCTGATCGACTGACCTGCTCGTCCAGAGTCACCGCGAGAGGGCCCGCTTTCACCGGGATGAGGCTCATGCCCCATCAGCCTGATGATGAACCAGGTCCCCGCTCCGAACACAGCGAAATAGACGACCACAAACGCTAGCAGGCTTGCCGCAACCGCTGGCGCTGCCAGCGGCGATACACTGTCGGCCGTGCGCAAAAGCCCGAAAATGGTAAACGGCTGCCGCCCGACTTCGGTGGTCGTCCACCCCGCCAGCACAGCGATAAAGCCCGCCGGGCCCATCATCAGCGCCATCCGGTGCAGCCAGACACTATCGTGCAATCGTCCACGCCAGCGCGCCCACAGGCTCCAAAGCCCCATCGCCACCATCAGCAAACCCAGCCCAACCATGATCCGGAACGACCAGAATGTGATCGCGACCGGCGCGCGGTCTGCAGCCGGATAGGCATCAAGCCCGGTGATCGGCGCTTCGATATCATTCTTCAGCACCAGCGAGCCGAGTTTGGGAATTTCGACCGCATAGCGCATCACCTGTGCGTCATCGTCGGGCAAGCCCATCACGATGAACGGCGCCCCACCATCGGGCCCACCGCGATAGCTGAAGAAATGCCCTTCCATCGCGGCGATCTTTGCCGGCTGGTGCTCGAGTGTATTTTCGCCGTGAAGATGGCCCGAAAAAATCTGCAAGGGCGCCACGATCGCCGCCATCCACATCGCCATCGAAAACATGATTCGCGTGCCTTCGCTGGGTGCAACGCGCGCCCGCCGATCCTTTAGCAGATGCCAGGCTCCTGCCCCGCCGACCACCAGCGCCGTCGTCATATACGCTGCCAGCAGTACATGCGCGAGGCGATAGGGCATCGACGGATTGAAGATCACCGCCAGCCAGTCCGTGGCGAAATATTGCCCCTTGGCATTAATCCCATAGCCTTGCGGCGTGTGCATCCAGCTGTTCACCGAAATGATCCAGAAGGTGGAAATCGCGGTGCCCAATGCGACCATGCAGGTCGCAGCGAAGTGCAGCCCCTTCCCTACCTTGTCGAGTCCGAACAGCATGACGCCAAGGAACCCGGCTTCGAGAAAAAATGCGGTGAGCACTTCATAAGCCATCAACGGCCCGATCACCGGCCCTGCTCGATCGGAAAACACCGCCCAGTTGCTGCCGAACTGATAGGCCATCACGATGCCCGAGACGACACCCATCCCGAAGGTGATGGCGAAGATCTTGACCCAATATTGGAACAGCTGATGATAAACATCGCGGCCGGTTTTGAGCCACAGGCCTTCGAGCACCATCAGATAGCTCGCCAGCCCGATGGAAAACGCCGGAAAAATGAAGTGAAACGACACGGTGAAGGCGAACTGCATCCGCGCCAGCGTCAACGCGGAAATTGTGTCGAACATTCCAAAATCCCTACCGGACCTGCGAGCGAGGCCATAGCAGATGAACGCCGCGGTCGCCCGCGCTTTTCGCCGCACCCTGGTAGGCGATGGCCGCCTCTGGATTTCGCTGCCTGTTGCGTTAGACACGCTGCAATCGGGGACAGGAACACGACATGACCAGCGACATCGACATTGCCAGGGCGGCAAAATTGCAGCCAATCGCCGATATCGCCGCCAACATCGGCCTGTCGGCACACCAGATCGACCCCTATGGCCATGGCACAGCCAAACTGGCCGGCACCTGCGACACACCATCTGGCAAGCTCATCCTGGTGACCGCGATCAATCCGACTCCGGCTGGCGAGGGCAAGACCACCACGACCATCGGTCTCGGCGATGCGCTCAACCACATCGGCCGCAAGGCGGTGATTGCCTTGCGCGAACCCTCGCTTGGCCCGGTGTTCGGTCGCAAGGGCGGCGCGACCGGTGGCGGCCAATCGCAGGTTCTGCCGATGGACAGGATCAACCTGCACTTCACCGGCGATTTTCACGCCATCACGTCGGCGCACAATCTGCTTGCTGCGCTGATCGACAATGCTCTGCACTTCCGCTTGCCAACCGCCACCGGCCTGCCGCTCGATGCGCGCCACATCACCTGGCGGCGCGTGATGGACATGAACGACCGTGCGCTGCGCCAGATTGCGATCGGCATGGGTCCCGGCAATGCGCCGGCGCGGGAAAGCGGCTTTGACATCACCGTTGCTTCGGAAGTGATGGCGATCCTTTGCCTCGCCAATGATCTCGATGACCTGCAGGCGCGGCTGGGGCGAATCCGCATCGGGCGTGACGAGGCGGGGACTCCGGTCACCGCTGCCGATATCGGCGCGGTCGGCGCGATGACGGCGCTGCTGGTCGATGCCATGCGGCCCAATTTGGTGCAGACGATCGCCGGCTCGGCCGCCTTTGTGCATGGCGGCCCCTTTGCCAATATCGCGCATGGCTGCAATTCGGTGGTGGCGACACGCGCGGCACTGGCGCTGGGTGAATTCGCCGTCACCGAAGCCGGGTTCGGCGCTGATCTCGGCGCCGAAAAATTCTTCGATATCAAATGCCGTAGCGCGGGGTTGGCGCCATCGGTCGCCGTCGTCGTCGCGACGGTGCGGGCGCTCAAATTCCATGGCGGCGCGGCGCTCGCCGACCTGGGCCGCGAAAACACTGCGGCCCTCAACGCCGGGCTCGCCAACCTGACGCGGCATGTCGAAAACCTCGGCACATTCGGCGTTCCGGTTGTCGTTGCCATCAACGAATTCGGCTCGGACACCGCGGCGGAACATGCGCTGGTTCTCGATCATTGCCGCACCACGCTGGGTGTCGCAGCGCATCTGTGTCGCCATTGGGCGCAGGGCGCTTCCGGTGCCGTCGATCTCGCCCAAAGTGTTGCGGCGCTTGCCGATGCCGACACGGCGGCGTTTCGGCTGCTCTACCCCGATGCCATGCCACTTGACGAGAAACTGCGAACGGTTGCGCAGCGCATCTACCGCGCCGCCGACATCGCCCTCGCTCCCGCGGCAGCGCGGCAACTGGCGGCATTTGCCGCACAGGGTTTCGGGTCTTTGCCCGTCTGTATCGCCAAGACGCCCTACAGCTTCACCGCGGATGAGCATATCAAGGGCGCTACGACCGGGTTCACGCTCCCGATCCGGGAGGTACGCCTGTCAGCCGGCGCCGGTTTTGTCGTCGCGATGGCCGGCGATATCAATACCATGCCAGGGCTTCCTAAAGCCCCGGCCGCGCTTGGCATGGGCGTCACTGAGGCCGGCGAGATAACCGGCCTCGCTTGACTTCAGGCGATCACAATCTTGCGACGACGCATGGCGGCGCCGACCAGACCAAAACCGGCGATCATCATCGCCCAGCTTGCCGGCTCTGGAATAACATTCTGCGGCGGCGGCGCTGGTGGCGCCGTGCCGGTCTTGTACATGACAAAACCGGAGCTGCCCTGCGTGATGTTGAGGAGCATGGTCTGCAGGCCGCTGAGGCCGGCATTGAGTTTGTAGAATGCCGTCACATTGCCGCCGAGGCCAGCGCCGGCGCCAAAGTGAACACCAACCCATGTATCACCATAAATCCGCGAAATCGGATTTTGATCGGCCGTTGAGAAGTCAACCGTCGTATTGCCATTAAGGTTATTGATCTTGGTGACATTCGCGAAAACGCCGTCCCAAACCAGACCGATATCCGCGAGGCCTAGCTTTTGCGCTGTGATTGCGGCTGGGCTCCCAGCCAACAAGTTGTCGGCATAAAAACCCGAGCAATCGAGCGCGGTCGGCGAAATGTCTGCGAAAACGCAGGCACGGGGGGCGCCACCGCCACCGCCACCGCCACCGCCACCGCCGCCGCCGCCGCCGCCGCCGCCGCCGCCGCCGCCGCC
>JAAFIT010000053.1 GCA_013298745.1 Sphingomonadales bacterium | reverse complement strand
CCCGCCACTGGTGCAGGCGTTCCTGGCCACGCCGGCCAAGACGGTGCGTGTCGAACCAAGCCCGCAAGGCTGGGTGCTGATCAACGTCGATGCGATCGAACCTGGCAACCTTGCCGCCACGCCTGGTCTTGTCGACGCCAGCCGTCGCGAGATTGCCAGCCAGATCCCCGATGAATTTGCCGGGGGCTTTGCGGCGGCTGCCGAACGCGCCGTGGGTGTCACGCGCAACGAAGCGGTGATCACCACGATCACTCGGCGTCTTTCCGGCCAGGATAGCGGCGCGCAATAACATGACGGACTTCGGCGGCATCGCCCCAGACCAGGCGACCTTCGCTGCAGCGTTGGCGGCAGGCAAGGCGCAACTGGTCTGGACGCGGATCGTTGCCGATACTGAAACACCGGTTTCGGCAATGCTCAAATTGGGAGCCGCGCAAAGCGGCAGCTTTCTCCTCGAATCGGTTGAAGGCGGGCAGGTTCGCGGCCGCTATTCGCTGCTTGGGCTCAACCCCGATCTGGTCTGGCGCGCCACCGGCGATGCCAGCGAAATCAACCGCAACTGGCGGCATGATCGCAACGCTTTCGTGCCCATGTCCGGGGGCGCGCTTGATTCGTTGCGCGTATTGGTGGCGGAAGCGCGTGCCGATGTCCCTGCGGAAATGCCGCCAGCGCTCGCCTGCCTCGTCGGCTACATCGGCTATGAGGCGGTGCGACTGGTCGAGCCAAGCGTGCCCGCCAACGCCGCTTCGCCAATCGGCCTGCCCGATATGGTGTTTGTTCGGCCGACTCTGATCCTGGTCTTCGATCGGTTGAAGGATGAACTGTTCATTGTTGCCCCGGTTTTCGGCGCCGAAGATGCCGATGCCGCCTACGGCGCCGCGGTTGAACGCATCGAGACGGCGCAGGCACAGCTGGCGACCGCCCAGCCGCCACGCGCCGAAGCGAAAATCGATCTTCCGGATGGTCGCGCGACACCGACAGTGACGCCGACTGCCTATGCCGCGATGGTGGCACGCGCCAAGGACTATATCCTCGCCGGTGACGTCTTTCAGGTCGTGCTGGCACAGCGCTTCAGCGTCGATTTTCCACTGCCGCCGTTTGATCTTTATCGGGCATTGCGCCGTATCAACCCGTCGCCGTTCCTGTATTTTCTCGATCTGCCGGGCTTTGCGCTCGTTGGCTCCAGCCCGGAAATTTTGGTCCGCGTGCGCGATGGCGATGTCACCATCCGCCCGATTGCCGGCACAAGACCGCGTGGACGCGATGCGGTGGAGGATGCCGAAAACAAGGCCAGCCTGCTCGCCGACGCCAAGGAACAGGCCGAGCATCTGATGCTGCTCGATCTTGGTCGTCACGATACCGGGCGCGTCTCTCTGCCCGGCACGGTAACTGTCACCGATCGTGCGGGTGTCGAATTCTACAGCCATGTCATGCACATCGTCTCGAATGTACGGGGTCGGCTCGATCCCAAACACGATGCCATCGACGCACTACTGGCTGGCTTTCCCGCCGGCACAGTGAGCGGTGCGCCAAAGGTCCGCGCCATGCAGGTCATCGCCGAACTCGAACCCGAAGCACGTGGCGCCTATGCTGGCGGAGTTGGCTATTTCAGTCCTGATGGCGCGATGGATTCGTGTATCGTGCTGCGAACGGCCGTGGTGAAGGATGGCGTCATGCACGTTCAGGCCGGTGCCGGCATCGTTGCCGACAGCATCGCCGAATATGAGCAGCGGGAATGCGAGGCCAAGGCCGGCGCCCTGATGGCCGCTGCTCGCGAAGCCTTGAAGGCCGCCGCCGCCCCCGGTTTCGGCCAGTAGGAGAGACGAACATGCCCAAGGCCATCTGGAACGATATCGTCATTGCCGAGAGCGACGACACAGTGGTGGTCGAAGGCAATCACTATTTCCCGCTCGCCGCGATCGATCCGGCGATGCTTAAGCCGAGCAGTACGACGACAGTGTGCGGCTGGAAGGGCTTGTGCAACTATTACACACTCGTCGCCGGTGGCGCCGAGAACAAGGATGCCGTCTGGTACTACGCCGACCCCAAGCCCGCTGCAGCCGAGATCAAGGGTCGCATCGCCTTCTGGAAGGGCGTCAAGGTATCGGCGTGACGGCGTTACCGGCTTGCGTTAGGGCATCGCCATGATCCTGGTCATCGACAACTACGACAGCTTCACCTTCAACCTCGTGCATTATCTGCTCGAATTGGGGGCTGACACCCATGTCGTGCGCAACGATGCAATTACGGTCGCAGAGGCGATGGCGATGCAACCACAGGCAATCCTGCTCTCGCCGGGTCCCTGCACCCCCAATGAAGCCGGCATCTGCCTCGATCTGATCGCTGCTGCGGCTGAAGCCCGGCTGCCGCTGTTCGGCGTTTGCCTTGGTCACCAGTCACTCGGCCAGGCCTTTGGCGGCACGGTGCTGCGCGCGTCTCAGGTGATGCACGGCAAGACCAGCCCGATGAGCCATGATGGCACCGGTGTGTTCGCCGGGCTGCCTTCGCCGTTCAATGCCACTCGCTACCACTCGCTCATCGTCCGTGAGGATGATCTGCCGGAGTGTCTGGTCGTCAACGCCCGCAGCCCCGATGGCCTGATCATGGGCATGCGCCACCGCGAATTGCCGCTGCACGGCGTCCAGTTTCACCCCGAAAGCATCGCCACCGAACACGGGCATGCGTTGATAGCCAATTTCATGGCGATTGCCGGCATGGAGCCCAAAAGGCTGGCGCGCGCCGCGTGACCGCCCTTCCCGATCCATCGCGCCCGCTATCAGCCGATGCCGCCGCCGATGCCTTTGGCGTCATCTTCGATGGCAAGATTGCCGATGCCGATTTGGCGCCATTTCTGGTTGGGCTCGCCGATCGCGGCGAGACAGTGGTGGAGATCGTGGCTGCCGCGGGTGCATTGCGGCAGCGCCTGAATTGTTCATTCCAAGCCCCTGATGCAATTGACGTCTGCGGCACCGGCGGCGATGGCAAGCACAGCCTGAATGTTTCGACCGCCGTGGCGCTGGTGGTCACGGCGTGCGGTGTGCCGGTGGCAAAGCATGGCAATCGCGCCGCCTCGTCATCGTCGGGCGCTGCAGATGTGCTGGCGGCCCTCGGCGTTCCCGAACTGCCGATGGAGCGGCTCAGCGCCTGCTTGGACAGCGTCGGCATCACTTTCCTTCACGCCGCCCGCCATCATCCGGCGATGGCGCGAGTCGCACCTGTACGTCGCGCGCTGGGGCGTCGCACCATCTTCAACCTGCTCGGTCCGCTTGCCAATCCGGCCGGTGTGAACCGCCAGTTGGTCGGGGTTTTCGCTTCCGATCGCGTCGAGCAGATGGCAGCGGCCCTCGCCGCGCTCGGATCCGTGCGAGCAATGGTGGTGCATGGCGATGGATATGACGAAATCGCCGTCACCGGTGAAACGCACTTTGCGCTGGCGGCCGATGGCGCGGTGACGAGCGGTACGATCAACGCTGCGGACGCACGCGTCGGCCGCTATCCGGAGGCGGAATTGGCCGGCGGCGACGCAGCACACAACGCCGCCCGGCTGCGTGCGCTGCTTGGCGGTGAAACCGGTGCCTACCACGATATCGTTGTCATCAATGCCGCGGCAGCGCTGCGACTTGTCGATCCGGCGCTCGGCTGGCATGACGCTTCCGATCGGGCACGAAAGGCGCTGGCGGATGGTGCCGCCGCTGATGTTTTGGCCCGCTGGAGCGCGTTTCGATGAGCGATACCCTTGCCGAAATCGTCGCCTACAAACGCGAACGTATTGCCGCCGCGCGGCGCGAGCGCAGCCTGGCTGATCTCGAAGCCGCCGCTGCAGCTGCCGATCCGGTGCGCGGTTTCATCGCCGCCATCCATGCGACACAGGCTGCTGGCCGCCATGCCTTGATCGCCGAAATCAAGAAAGCCAGCCCCTCCAAAGGCTTGATTCGGGCTGATTTCGTTCCTGAAACCCTGGCGCGAGCCTATGCCGAGGGCGGCGCCACCTGTCTTTCGGTGCTGACCGAGGACCGCTGGTTCTTGGGCGGCGACGCCTTCCTCACATCGGCCCGCGCCGCTTGCAACTTGCCCGTCATCCGCAAGGATTTCATTGTCGATCCCTGGCAGGTCATCGAAGCCCGCGCCATCAATGCCGATGCGATCCTGCTCATCATGGCAGCGCTTTCCGATGCCCAGGCGCTCGAACTCGAATCTGTCGCTATTGCCCATGACCTCGATGTGCTCGTCGAAGTCCACAACGCCGAAGAGCGCGACCGGGCGCTCAAGCTGAAGACGCCGCTACTCGGCATCAATAATAGAAATCTCAAGACCTTGACGGTCGATCTTCAGACGAGTTTTGACCTGTCCGACACGCAGGGCCGCACGCTGGTGGCGGAAAGCGGCCTGTCAGGCCCCGATGATCTCGATCGGCTCGCGGCCGTTGGTATCACCTGCTTCCTTGTCGGGGAATCGCTGATGCGCCAGGCCGATGTGACGCGGGCGACACGCGACTTGCTTGGATTACCGGCATGACGCTGACGCATGTCGATGACCAGGGCGCCGCGCGCATGGTCGATATTTCTGCCAAACCCGCCACACGGCGTGAAGCGGTAACCGAGGGCTTCATTACCATCGCCGCGCCAACACTCGCAGCCATTGCATCCAACGCCATGGCCAAGGGCGATGTCATCGCCACCGCGCGCATTGCCGGCATCATGGCCGCCAAGCGTACAGCGGACCTGATTCCGCTATGCCATCCGCTGCCGATCGATGCCGTAACCGTCGATCTGGCCATCGAGACAACCGGCATCCGCGTCACCAGCACTGTGGTGACAACGCATGGCACCGGCGTTGAAATGGAAGCCCTCACAGCAACTTCCGTCGCGTTGCTGACAATCTATGACATGGCCAAGGCGAGCGACCGCGGCATGGTGATTTCGGGCGTGCGGCTGCTCCGCAAATCCGGTGGCCGCTCGGGCGAATGGCGGGCGCCGGCCTGATGGCACTGCTGCCGGTCGATACGGCGCTGGCGCAACTGCTGGATGGCGCAAAGGTGCTGGACAGCGAAATCGTCGATCTCAGCGCCGCGCATGGCCGCATTCTCGCTGCCGATGTTGCGGCGCGGCTGACCCAGCCCCCTTTTTCTGCAAGCGCAATGGATGGCTATGCGGTTCGTTATGCCGATCTGCCGGGGCCCTGGCGAGTCATCGGAGAATCGGCAGCGGGTCGCGGTTTTGGCGGTGTTGTCGAAGCCGGGACTGCTGTGCGGATCTTCACCGGCGCACCACTGCCAGCGGGCGCCGATACGATCGTGGTTCAGGAAGAAATTGCCCGAGTTGGCGAGGTGGCCTCCCTAACCGGCGAAGGCCCGCCGCAATTGGGTGCCCATGTCCGCGTCGCCGGGCAGGATTTTGCCGCGGGTGCGCCATTGCTGCACGCCGGCGATCAGTTGACACCGCCACGCCTCGGCTTGCTGGCTGCCTCAGGCCATGCCGCGGTCGACGTGGTCCGCCGCCCCCGCGTCTGTCTGATCGCCACCGGTGACGAACTGGTGCCGCCTGGTGCGACACCGGGGCCGGACCAGATCATCAGCAGCAATCCGGCAATGCTCGCGGCACTGTTCGCATCAGCAGGTGCGGTCGTGCACGACCCCGGCATCATTCCGGACCGGCGCGAGGCGCTTGCGTCCGCACTGCAATCCGCCGACGCCGATATCATCATCACCATTGGCGGCGCTTCGGTCGGCGATCATGATCTCGTCGTCCCGGTGCTACGCGATCTTGGCGCCGATATCGATTTCTGGAAGATCGCCATGCGGCCGGGCAAGCCGATGCTCGCCGGCAGGCTAGGCGCGGCGCGCGTGATCGGTCTGCCTGGCAATCCGGTTTCGGCCTATGTGTGCGCCTTGCTGTTCGCCGTGCCGCTGATTGCGCGCCTCGGTGGCCGAAACGCCAATCTGCCCGAACAAATGCTGCCGCTGGCCGCGCCGCTGCCCGGCAATGGCAACCGCCGCGATCATCTGCGCGCCCGGCGCACGCCGGAAGGCGCGCTGGCCTTTGCCTCGCAGGATTCGGCGCGGCTCGGTGTGCTTGCGTCGGCTGACCTGTTGATCGTGCGCGAGATCGATGCGCCACCGGCTGCGGCGGGCGACATCGTGCGCTGTATCGCGCTTGACATGTTCTCACCTGTTTCCTAAACGTTCTTCCTGTGTTCCTCACAGGAGACGATGATGCTGACGCGCAAGCAACAGGAACTGCTGGCTTTCATTGATCAGCGGCTGCAAACTGACGGTGTGTCGCCATCGTTCGAGGAAATGAAGGATGCGCTGCAATTGCGCTCCAAATCAGGGGTGCATCGCCTGATCAACGCCCTCGAGGAACGCCGCTTCATTCGTCGCCTGCCGAACCGCGCCCGCGCACTCGAAGTGCTGCAGATGCCCGAGGCGCTGCGCCCTGCCCGACCAGCGCTGAAACTCGTGCCACCGGCTCCGGCGCCGCGTCCGCCGGTACAGGCGATGATCGCTGCCAACGACACGGTCGTGGTGCCGCTGCACGGCCGCATCGCTGCCGGTTTGCCGGTCGAGGCGCTGGAGAGCGATCGATCGCTGTCGGTGCCGGCGGCCTTGCTCGGGCCCGGCGATCACTACGCATTGGAAGTGTCCGGCGATTCGATGATCGACGCCGGGATTTTCGATGGCGACTATGCTCTCATCCGTCGCTGCGAGGATGCCCGCGACGGCGATATCGTCGTGGCGCTGATCGACGATGCCGAGGCGACGTTGAAGTATCTGCGCCGCGAAAAGGGCATCATCCGTCTCGATCCGGCCAATGCCGCTTATGAGCCGCAGCGCTACCCGCCGGAACGGGTGCGCGTGCAGGGCAAGCTTGCCGGGCTGCTGCGCCGCTATCACTGACCTTCTGGCGCTGCTTGCTGCGCCGTGACAGCTTCGCCTACTCTTTCCCGAGCAGATGAAAGCGAACTGTCAGGGGGCAAAGGGTGGCGCATCGATTGAAGGCCGGAATAATTGCCGCACTGTTGGCCACAACCCCGCTCGCCGCAGCGCCAAAGGACAGCGACACCCGGGCCTGGTGGGACGTGATTGCGTTGCTTTCGAGCGACGCGATGCGCGGCCGCGATACCGGATCGCCCGAACATCGCCGGGCAGCCGAAATGGTCGCCGAGCGCTTCAAGGCCGCCGGTCTGAAACCACTGGGCGATGCCGGTGGCTGGCTCCAGACGGTTCCCATGCACGAGGTGCGGGTGGAAAGTTCCGGCACGCACTTCGAGGTGGTTACCAGCAATCAGTCGAAACCGCTGCGCTTCCTTAACGATATCAGCATCCGTGCGACGGCAGAACTTCCTGACCAGATCAATGCGGCGATCGTGTTTCGCGGCTATTGTGGCCAGGGCGACATTGCTGCCGATGTCGCCGGCAAAAACGTGCTGTGTTTCGGTGCTCGTCGCAAGGGGATGGGCAGCGACGATGCCCGCATCGCTGCCGCAACTTCTGCTGGGGCGGCCGGTATCATCATCATCGACGATGTTGGCTTCACCGTTGAACCGCCTCGCTGGCCGGCGGCCTATGCCCGCTCCATCACGCTGCGCAACAGCAAGGCACCCTCCGCGCCAACAGCCGCGGCGATTCCGGTCATGCGGCTCAACCCTGATGCGCTAGCAACATTGCTCGCCGGAAGCGGACATGATGCGGGGCAGATCCTTTCAGATGCCATTGCGGCACGGCCCCTGCCGGGCTTCGATCTGCCGCAGCGGCTCAAGGCCGAGCTCACGACCTCGACGCGCGATTTCAGCAGCGAAAATGTGCTCGCCCTCCTGCCGGGCACCGATCCGGCACTGGCGCAGCAGATCGTCGTTATCGACGCGCATATCGATGGTTATGGCATTGGCGCGCCGGTCAACGGCGACAGTCTCTATAACGGCGCATTCGATGATGCGGCCTATGTCGCGACACTCGTTCGCCTGGCCGAGATGCGGGCGGGCAAAGGCTATCCCAGGCCTGTCCTTTTCGCCGTATTCACGGGCGAGGAAAAAGGCCTTCTCGGGTCGCGCTGGTTCGTCGATCATCCGACCGTACCGAAGGCCGACATGATCGCCAACATCACGCTCGATGCCATTCGGCCGTTGTTTCCGTTGAAGATCCTGACTCTCATCGGATCCGACAAAAGCAGTCTCAAGGCCAATGTCGAACGCGTCGCAACGGCAATGGATATCGAGGTGCGGCCCGATCTGGAGCCCGAACGCGGCATGATCCGCCGCACCGATGCCGCGTCCTTCCTTGGCGCCGGCATCCCGGCAGTCGCCTTCATGTTCGGCTATGACAATGGCAGCAAGGAAGAGGCCAAGTTTCGCAACTGGTATCGCACCCGCTACCACAAACCGCAGGACGACATCACCCAACCCATTGATTTCACGGCAGCCAAGGACTTCAATGATTTCTTCGCACGCCTGGTCAATGATGTTGCCAGAGCGGAGACGACACCGAAACTGGTGCCCGCACCGTAACGCCGAATCCTTGCTCTGAACGGTGTTCAGGCGCACAGCCACCGCATGAACGCTATTGTTATCGATTGGGCGGTCGCACTTGCCATCGGCCTGCTGATCGGGCTGGAACGCGAGCGCAGCAAGGGCAGCGGGCCGGATCGCCGCCCGGCCGGAATCCGCACGCACGCCATTGCCGCGATTTTCGGTGCAGCGGCGATGCGCCTCGGTGGTCCGGTGCTCGCCGCGCTTGCCATTGCCGCTGTCGGCGGCCTTGCGGCGCTGGCCTATCGCCGCAGCCGCGCCGATGATCCGGGGCTGACCAGCGAAATCGCTCTGGTCCTCACACCCATGCTCGGCGCCCTTGCCATGGTCGATCGCCTGTCCTCCGCCATGCTCGGCGTCATCGTCGCTGTCCTGCTTGCTGCCAAACCGGCGCTCCACCGCTTCGTCAACGGCACGCTGACCAACGAGGAAGTCAGCGATGGCCTCGTTATCGCGATTGTCGGTGTCGTCGTCTGGCCGCTGTTGCCGGATCGCGGCATGGGGCCGAACAACGCCATCAACCCGCACATGCTCGGGCTCGTTGCGCTGCTGGTGCTGTCGATCGGTGCTGCCGGGCATGTCGCGGTGCGGGCGCTGGGGCCGCGCTACGGTCTGGCGGTCGCCGGGCTTGCTTCAGGCTTTGTTTCGAGCGTCGCCACCATCGGGGCGATGGGCGGGCGGGCGAAAGCCAGCGCGGCGGCCCTACCCGGCGCCATCGCCGGTGCCACGCTGTCAAGCCTCGCCACCTTCATCCAGATGGGCATCGTTCTCGCGGCGGTCAGCAAGCCGACGCTTGTTGCACTTGCCTGGCCCCTGCTTGCTGGCGGCGCGGTGATTGCAGTCTATGGCGGCCTCTATGGCTGGCGAGCCGCCACTGCCGCTGCAAAAGTTGAACCGAATGGCAGTGTCGATAGCGCAAGCGGCGCCTTCAACCTCAAATCGGCATTGCTGATGGTCGTGGGCATGGCGGGGATCTTGTTGCTGACGGCCACGGTTCAGCCGCTGTTTGGTGGTGCGGGCCTGACGATCGGGGCAGCACTGGGGGGTATTCTCGATACCCATGCCGCAGCAATGTCAGTGGCAGCGCTGGTGGCGTCCGGGCGACTGACGCCCGACGCCGCGGTGGTTCCGGTGCTCGCCGCGATGACGGCCAATGCCACGATGAAAGTCAGCATGGCGTTCGGCACGGGTGGACCAGGTTACGCATTGCGTATCGGCGCTGGCGTGGGCCTTTCGATGCTGGCGGCATGGACGGCAGCGATGCTGCTTTGACCGGAGCCTATTTACTGCGGCCGCCAGGGATGGTCGCCAATCCCCGTGTTGGTGCTTTGCACTTTCGGATCCGTCAGCCAGACCGCCACGGCCCCGCTTTCGCCTAACGTACGCCGATCGAAGACGAGCCAGCGCGGCTGGCACCAGCGGGGCATGCGGCGGTCGGCAATAACGATATCGGCAGCGGCGCACGCCGGCTCGAAGCTGCTGCGATCGACGAAATCCTTCGACAGCGTCGCAAGCAGCCGCCAGCGATGGCCACCGCGATCGATGTTGGCGACACAGGTATCAGCGCTGCATGCC
>JAAFIT010000525.1 GCA_013298745.1 Sphingomonadales bacterium | reverse complement strand
CACGCACGACAAGTTCGGTGGTCACCAACCGGCGCGGATCAAGCTGGCGGCACAGCGCATCAAGGAATTCGCGATTGGCGCGCGGTGCCGCGGGTGTTGTCGGATCAAAGGCCGGGATGGCCATCAAGGTGACCGCGCCCGGTGCTGTACCGATCGCCACCGGCGCGACATCCGGGTGCGCCGCGGGCAGCACATCGATCCGCCCCACCGCCACCCCCGGCGTTCGCCAGGCAATGCTGCGGAAATCGGCGGCGGTCACCAGCCGTTCGCGATGCTGGATGACGCGCGGAATATGCTTTTCCGCTGCTTCGATGCTTTCGGCATCGGCGCCGCCCGCCATCGGCAACGGGTTGGTGGCGCTGATGCCCGCCAGCAATAATGGCCCCGCCTTCAGCGCGCCGGGGCCGACATTGCCAGCCGCACCATGTGACCAGGCATAGCTGGCATAAAGTGCCTCGCCCGCCGGCGGCCGCCGACCGGTCAGGCCGTCGCCAAAGCTGATCACCGCAGCTTCGGCATCGAGTGTGAAGACATCGGTCGGGCCAAGCCGAGCCATCGGCGCATCATGCAGCGGGATTTCCGGACCAGCGGCGAGGATATCGTCGATTTCCTGCCATTCGCGCGCGGTCGCGCCAGCAACACCGGTAACGACGACCGATCCCGGCAGCACCGGTGCCCGGCCCAACCGCCGTTGCTGATCTGGCGTGCCATCGCCCGCAGCCAATGGTTCGGCATTGACCATGGTGTATTGGCGTGCCGGGGCGGCGTTGATGCCAGCCCAGCGCAAACGCACATCGGCCGCCGGCCCGGCACGCACCGCGATCCAGGTTACCAGCCGAGCCGCAACGGCGGCATCGTCGATGGCAGGTGGCAGATTGCCGACGCCGGCTTCAAGCGGGTCGAGGTCGGTCCAGGTTGTCAGGCCGGCGGCACCCGGCAAGGTAAGTTCGACAACTCCAGGCTGTAGCAGCGGATCAAAATCCGCCCGCGCCGGCATGGTGACATAAGCGGGCGCCGGCCGGTCATCGGCGTCGCGCGGCAGCGCCGCTTCCGCCGCTGGCCGTTCAAAGCTCAGTATTGATGCCACAGCATTGGCAGGCTGCGGCCCCAGCCTCCGATCGGTGACCAGAGCATCGGGCACCAGCCCGAGCGACAGCTTGCGCCCGGCAAGCGCCTTGCGCAGTCCATCCCAAGGCTTGTCGCCCGATTGCCGGTCGATATCGCGCCCCAGCACAGCGATCCACAATGTTCGATCGACGCTCGCTGCAAAATCGATGCTGCTACCGGTGGGAACTGCAACGCTTTCATAAAGTGTCAGGCTTTCAGGAGCCGGGCGTCCATAGGAGGCATAGAGCAGGCTGTAATAATCGCGGAGCGCCGGCGGTGGGGCGGCAAGCGGGCGCTTCATGAACAGCCGCGCTTCGACCGGTAGCACGTCAAGACTGGCGGTGGTGCGATAGGGAATGGTGCCGGCGAGCAGTTCGGTGCCGGCCGACAGGATGGCGCTGGCGGTCGGCCCGCGATCGTTGACAAAGGCGACAAGGCCGGTCGCGGCGGCAGCCGGTGCCAGTGGTTGGCCGAGCATTTGCAGGAACTTCGCCCGGTTGCGCGCCGGGATCTGGTTGGTGCGATAGATCAGGCTTTCGGTGACATGGGCGAACAGTTGCACCAGCGTGATGCCGGGGTCGGCAGCGTTGAAGTTGGTCCATTCCGGCGTATGC
Organism: Sphingomonadales bacterium; assembly: GCA_013298745.1. Taxonomy (GTDB): domain Bacteria; phylum Pseudomonadota; class Alphaproteobacteria; order Sphingomonadales; family Sphingomonadaceae; genus Sandarakinorhabdus. The sequence goes on along the minus strand of JAAFIT010000525.1, from coordinate 787 downwards.
ACCGGGATGCGCGCCACCATTTCATCGACAAGATCGCGGTAGCGGCGGGGATCAAGCGGCGGGCTCGGCAACGGCATGGCTCACCCCCTCCCGACCGGCACGGCGACGCTCGCCTGCCCTGCCGCGCCCGACGCCACCAGCCGCCAGGTGATGGTGGCAATCGCCGTTTCGGGCGACGCGGGATCGGCGCCGACGCTGACCGATTCAAGCTGGATGCGCGGTTCCGCCGCCTTCAGTGCCGTGCCAATGGCCTCGGCGATGCGCGCATGGGTTCCGGCGTTGTTGCCTTCGAACAGAAAGCGATCGAGCCCGGCGCCAAAGCGCGGCAAGCCGATGCGTTCACCCGGGCTGGTGCCGAGGATGATGGCAATGGCGTCGGTGATGTTTGCCTCCCCCACGGCCCATTGCAGCCGGCCATCGCCGCCGACCCGCGGTGGAAACGCGAGTCCCTGCCCGAGCAGCCGCGCCTGTTCGCCCTGCCGCGATGGCGCGCGCGCCGCGACCTGCAACGGCGTTGCCGGCAGTCCCGAAGGTGTGACGCCGCTCATGCGCTGCCGGCCTTTGCCTTCAACCGCGGCACCGGGAAGCACATCACGAACCAGGGCAGCCAGCGGAAGATGAAATCGAGGAGCGATACGATGATCATCAACAGGATCAGCGCGCAGATGGTGATGATCGGGATGCTCAAGGAACAGATCATGCCGATATCGACATTGTCACCATTTTTGCAGCCACCGCCGTCGCCAATGTCGATGTCCTTGTGCAGCGGCCATGGCAGCACCTGGCG
>JAAFIT010000524.1:2017-2509 GCA_013298745.1 Sphingomonadales bacterium | reverse complement strand
CCTGCAGATTGTTGCGGACGCGGTGGTGGAGTTCACGCGCCACCGATGATTGGGCGGCAACCGATCCGCGCAGGCGTTGCTCGCGGTCGCTGATGGTGTTGCTCATCCGCAGCAGCTCGGCGGCCAGATCGCGCACTTCGGACGGCGCATCGGCAAAGCTTGGCCGCTGGCGCAGATCGGGGCCGTCGCTGCCGCCGATGTGCCGCGCCAATTCGCCGAGCTGCGAAACCCAGCGCAGAATGGCGCGGTTGGCGCCGAACCAGATCGCGGTCGCAGCGAGCAGCAGCGCCAGCAGCGGCATGACGAAATAGCCGGCGGCGAGCCACCATGCCACGCCAAAACGGGTCGGCTGGGCGACGGCATAGACGATATACAAAGGGCCGCTGCCATGCACGTCGATCTTCAGCGGCGCCACCGCATAGGACCAGCGCCGGCCGCCGGAATCATCGACAGTGAACACGGTGTTGCTTAGTGCGCGCGCCGCCGGTTCGG
>JAAFIT010000524.1:0-1962 GCA_013298745.1 Sphingomonadales bacterium | reverse complement strand
GCGCGCGCCGCCGGTTCGGGGAGGGGTAGACGTGCCCATGGCAGGCTGTGCCCGCGCGTCACCGGGCGGCCCGAGGCATCGACCAGCGCAATCGCCACATCATCGCGGACATGCGGCAGGACAAGCAGCTTGCGCAGCCAGAGCAGATCGATCGACGCGGTCAATACGCCATCGAAGGCCCCGCTGGCGTTGGTGATCGGCAGCATGGCGCGCAGTACGGGTCGTTCCGACAACAGTCCCCAAACCGGCACGGTGATCAGAAATTCGCCCGCTTGAAGGCGCGGCCACAGGTTCGAATCGATCGATTGCATGCCGACGGCGCGCGGGTTGCTGGCACAGACAAGGGTGCCATCGGCACGCGCGAGGGAGACGTGGCTATAGGCCGGAAACTGTCGAACTGCTTCTGCCAACACCGGTCCGCACCGCGTCTGATTGCCTGACCGCACATTGGGCACTTCGGCAAGGATGACCAGCATGCCCTTTGCGCCGGCGATAACATTGTATTCGGATCGCGCGATCATCTCGGCCGCGTCGAGCAGTTGCTGGCGTTCGGCGTTGCGATCACGCTGCAGCCGGACGATGCCTTGCCAGGTCGAAAGCGCCATGATCGGCAGCAGCGAGACCAGCAGGATCAGCAGCAGGATGCCGCGGATCGAGTTGCGCCGGGTGATGGCGTCGAGCAGGGGGAACGATGACGGACCGCCGGGTAGGGACTGCGGGTTGGCAGCCTGGCGGGTCGATGGCATCAACCGGCCGTTGGAGATGTGACCAAAGGCGCGGCCGCCGCAACAGTGCGGGCCGCCACTGCCGGCTTTTCATGGCCGTCCATGTGGACACGCAGGGCGGCGCGACCGCGGCTGATGCGGCTTTTAACGGTGCCGACCGGGGTTCCCATCACTTCGGCAATATCTTCGCAACGCAGACCCGATTCCATCAGCAGCAGCGCCTCGCGTTGTTCGACCGGCAGCTTGGCGAGGCCGCGTTGCAGATCGGCAAGGTTGAGCCCCGCCTCCTGCGTCGCCGGTGTCACCATCAGCCGCTCGGTGATTTCGGGATCGAGCGTGACGAAGCGCCGTGAAACGCGCGTCACGGAAAAATAGTGGTTGCGCAGAATGCGGTAGATCCAGCCGCGAAAATTGCTCCCCGGTGTAAAGCTGCGGCGCGCGGCCCAGCCCTTGGCCAGTGCCTCCTGGGTCAAATCGTCGGCAAGGTCACGATTGTAGCAAAGGCTCCGGGCATAGGCGCGCAGTGAGGGGATCACCGCCATGAGGTCGGTGCGGAATCGTGCTTCATCGGCGGCGGCCAGTTCGGGGGCATTGGTCATGTCGACGATTCCCCGTCGGGCTTCGGCGCTGCCGGCTCGATGCGCGCGGCATCGATGGCGTCGAGCAGATCGAGAAATTCGGCTGGAACCGGTTCGTTTTCAAGCTCGTGCCAGAGTTTGCGCAATCCCAGCGACACGGGATCATGCGCATAGCGGCTGTTGCGCCGCGCCGCCGTGGGGGCGGCCATCGGTGGGCCTACCGGAGTTTCCGGCGGAACGCCTGAGGCTGAAGGGACGCTTGGCATTCGGTTCTTGTCCGTTGACATGGTGCAGCCTCAACGACGCTTGGGAATGATGGTTCCCGATCGGGAACCAAAGTTCGTGTACGACGTTCTGGTGGGGAACAGATATGGCTATGGAGCATGGCGTGACGGACAGTTCATCGATGCGGGCGGCCCTGGCGCCGCATCTGCCGCACCTGCGGCGCTATGCCCGCGCCCTCACCGGCTCGCAGCGCAGCGGTGACGCCTATGTGCGGCAGACGCTTGAGGCGATGCTGACGGCGCCGGACGATGTCGATTTCGGCTCACAGGCCGCCAGCTTCGGCGCCAGGGTCGCCTTGTTTCGGCTGTTCACCGGTGTCGCGAAGGCGGCGCCGGTCGCTGGCCCTGACACTCTCGCTGCCGGCAGCATGCAAG
>JAAFIT010000523.1 GCA_013298745.1 Sphingomonadales bacterium | reverse complement strand
CGTGATGGACGGCAAGTCGAAGGTTGCTGACGTCGTTGCCGCTGCCGCCAAGGCCGCCGGTACCCCGATCGCGATTTCGTCGTTCGTTCGCCTCCAACTCGGTGAAGGCATCGAGCGGGAAGAGAAGGACTTTGCTGCCGAAGTCGCTGCTGCCGCCGGCATCTGACGTTCATCGGGGGCGCGCGGGCTTGGCTTGCGCGCCCCCAATTGTGTCTGGCGCGCATCGCCTGATCGCATGCGCGCTTGGCACTGGCGCTCGTCGCCACTAGGGTGCCGCCAACAAGGCCGTTTGGACCTTTTTGGGGGGAGTTGAGGGACAGCCATGCCACGGTCCGGCTTCAAGCGAATTTTGCTCAAGCTTTCCGGCGAAGCCCTGATGGGGCAAGGCCAATATGGTATCGATCCGGCTGAAACCGCGCGCATCGCCGGCGAGGTCAAGGTCGCCCATGAGGCCGGTTACGAGCTTTGCCTCGTTGTCGGCGGCGGCAACATCTTCCGCGGGTTGGCAGCGGCGGCCAAGGGCTTTGATCGCGGCAGCGCCGATTACATGGGCATGCTGGCCACAGTGATGAACGCACTGGCGGTTCAGAATGCGCTGGAAAATGTCGGTATCGAAACCCGCGTTCAGTCGGCGATCCCGATGCCATCGGTGTGCGAGCCCTATATCCGTCGCCGCGCTGAACGGCATATCGAAAAGGGCCGGGTGGTGATCTTCGCCGCCGGCACCGGCAACCCGTTCTTCACCACTGATACCGGTGCCGCACTGCGCGCCGCCGAAATGAACTGCGATGCGCTGTTCAAGGGCACCTCGGTCGATGGCGTCTATGATGCCGATCCCAAGCTGGTGCCGACGGCCACACGCTATCAGACCTTGAGCTATTCCAAGGTCCTCGCTGACAATCTGAAGGTCATGGACGCCAGCGCGGTTTCCATGTGCCGCGATAACAATATTCCTATCGTCGTCTTCAACATCCGCGAGGCCGGCACGCTGGCGGCGGTGCTGAAGGGTGAGGGAACTTCGACCATCGTGACAGCGTAAAGGAACTGGCCAATGGCTGAATTCGAACCCGGGCCGTGGAAGGCCGATCTGGAGCGCCGCACCACCGGCGCTATCGAAGCGTTGAAGCATGATTTGCAGGGCCTGCGTACCGGCCGCGCCAACACCAGCCTGCTCGATCCGGTCACGGTCGAAGTCTATGGCTCGGCCATGCCGCTGTCGCAGGTGGCAACGGTGACGGCGCCCGAGCCGCGGATGTTGAGCGTTCAGGTATGGGACAAATCCAATGTCACCCCGGTGGAAAAGGCCATTCGTTCGGCCGGCCTTGGCCTCAACCCGATCACTGACGGCCAGACGTTGCGGCTGCCGATCCCGGACATGACCGAAGAGCGCCGCAAGGAAATGGCCAAGCTGGCATCAAGCTATGCCGAAAAGGCCAAGATCGCGGCGCGCAACGTGCGGCGGGACGGCATGGAAGCGCTGAAGGCCGCCGAAAAGAAGGGTAAGATCAGCCAGGACGAGCAGAAAAAGCTCGAATCCGATGTCCAGAAGATCACGGACAAGGCCATGCTCGATATCGATGCCGCGACCAGCGCCAAGGAAAAGGAAATCCTCGGCCGGTGACAGCGACCGCGGCCTCGACGGCAACCGGTGGGGCAGCATCGGGTCTGCGTCATCTGGCAATCATCATGGATGGCAATGGCCGCTGGGCCAAGGCGCACCGCTTGCCGCGCATTGCCGGCCATCGTGCCGGAGTGGAAGCGGTGCGCCGCGTTGTCGAGGCGGCGCCCGAGCTCGGCATCGAAGTGCTGACGCTCTACGCCTTCAGTTCGGAAAACTGGAAGCGGCCGGCTGATGAAGTTGCCGATCTGATGGGGCTGCTGCGCCATTACATCCAGTCCGAGATCAACGCCCTCCACAAAAATGGTGTGCGGCTGGATTTCATCGGTGATTATCGCGCGCTGAAGCCCGATCTGGTGAAGTTGCTGGAAAAGGCGCGGTTGCAGACCGCTGACAACCGCCGACTGACGTTGATCATGGCATTGAATTATGGCGGCCAGGATGAGTTGACACGCGCCGCCCGGTCGCTGGCGCGCGATGTTGCTACCGGATCGCTTGATCCTGAAGCGATCAGTGTCGAAACAGTGTCGGCACGGCTCGATACGGCCGGCCTGCCCCCGCCCGATCTGGTGCTGCGCACATCAGGCGAAATGCGCCTGTCCAACTTCCTGCTCTGGCAATCGGCCTATGCGGAATTTGTTGCCACAGACACGTTGTGGCCGGATTTCGATGCTGCGTCGCTGGCCGATGCCGTGGCGGAATTTGCCACGCGAGAACGCCGCTTTGGCGGCCGCTGACGACGTGGCCGGCGCTGGCGCGAATCCGTTGCTGCTGCGTGTCGCTACCGGCCTTGTGCTGGTCGTCGTGGCGCTCGGCGCGGTCTGGCAAGGTGGAATGCTCTTCACCGCGCTGGTTGCGGCTGCTGTCTTGCTCATGTTTGCCGAATGGTCGGTGATGC
>JAAFIT010000522.1 GCA_013298745.1 Sphingomonadales bacterium | reverse complement strand
GACAACGGCAATGGCGTACCGCGCGTTGCCTTGTCGGCAAGACGCGCATCGAACGCCTTCTCCATGCCGACGGCGCCGACACCGCGATCATCGGCATAGCCGAGGACGTGCGAGGCGAGGTTCATGTTGGGATAGAGCCGTTCGGCCTCGCGCCCGAGATTGATCGCCGGCTCGCCCAGGTCATTGATGCGCTTGGCTTCAGACGGCAGCACGCGACGCGAAATATAGCGGAAGCTGCCCTTGTGAGTCAGTTCGGCATAGATTTCGGCTTCGGTCTTGTCGGTCAGGATAGCAGCGATGCGGCGTGCCAGAAGGCGCGGATCGCCGGTCAGCTTGCGCGGCTCGACCGAGATTGCATAGGCTTCGTAGGTTCGCGCCAGTTCAACACCGTTGCGATCGACGATATCGGCCCGTGGTGGCGCCGCCGTCAGCGCGTCGCGGGGGACGACCGGCACAGCTTCCAGCACCGACAGATCGACCAGCCGCACGGCCAGCACGGCCGGCACGGCGAGAAACAGCAGCATGATGACCATCAGCCGCTGGCGCGCCAGCGCCTGCGCCGCCTGGCGTTGCCCGGCAAGGCGAGCGGGCGGCTCGGGAGCCGTGCCAAGAAGCGGCGTGCTGGCCATCGAAAGCGCTATTGTCCTCCGTTATCGAGCAGATCGACAGGCGCCGCAGCCGGTGGCGTCGTTTCGGGAATGATCACCAGCGGCGGGGCGGCGCGCGGCGCGGCCGGGCGATAGGCGACGCTGACCGCCTTGCTGGGCGCTTCGGGCGCTGGGCGATAGGCCGCGCGGACGATCGGCGCTGTCACCGCAGGTGCCACGGGCGCTGGCGTGGTGACGGCATTGCGCACCGCCGGTGCGGTTTCGGTCGGCGCGGCAAAGCTGGCCAGTTGCATCGGATTGCGCAGATATTGCCCGGCCGCCGGCGTGCCCATCATCAGCACGTCATCGTTCCAGCGCTGAATCTGCGGCGGCCGGGCGCGGGTGCGCAGCTCGGCTTCAAGATCGCGGATACTGCGGGCATCGGCAACCAGCGTGCGGCGCAGACGCTCGACTTCGGCGCGCTCGGCCGAAACCTTCAGATTGACGGTATAGCTGCCGACAATCACCGCCGTGGTGACGAGCAGCATCACAGCCGAACCGGCATAATGTCTCATGCAGACCTCCGAAGCGTGGCAGGAGCAGCGGTGCGAACCGCGGAACGCAGCGTGGCCGACCGCGCCCGCGGATTGGCGGCGATTTCGGTTGCGGAAGGGCGGACAGCGCGCGCCGGACGCTGGAACGCCGGTGCTGCGCGCGCCACCGCCGGCATATGGCGCGATCCGGACGGCGCGCCGCCCGACCGGTCGCGCAGGAACGTCTTGACGCGGCGATCCTCGGCCGAATGGAAGCTGACCACTGCCAAACGGCCACCAGGGCGCAGAAGCTGTTCGGCAGCTTCAAGACCGGCATCGAGCTGGCCGAGCTCGTCGTTGACGTGGATGCGCAGCGCCTGAAAGCTGCGTGTCGCTGCGTCCTTGCCACCTGGCTGATGGCCGAGCACCGACCGGACCAGCCGCGCCAGCTCGGAGGTGCGGGTCAGCGGTCGATCGTTGACGATGGCGCGCGCGATGCGGCGCGCGCCGGGCTCATCGCCCAGGTGAAACAGCACATCGGCGATTTCGGCCTCGGTCGCCGAATTGATGAAATCGGCAGCGGACATGCCATCCTGCGCCATACGCATGTCGAGCGGACCATCGGCCTGGAAGGAAAAGCCGCGCTCGGCCCGGTCGATCTGCATCGACGACACGCCGATATCAAAGGCGATGGCATCGACCGTGTGGACGCCGTGCTCGGCGAGTCCGGCGACGAGTTCGGCAAACGGGCGATGGATGAGCGTGACATCCGGCGCCGCCGCCAGATCGGCATTGAGCGCCAGTGCGTCCGGATCACGATCAAAGCCATAGCAGTGGCCAACACCCGCGGCGCGGATAGCGCGGAGGTAGCCGCCTGCCCCCAGTGTAGCGTCGACATAGATGTCGCCCGGCTGCACGGCGAGCGCTGCCAGCGTTTCCGACAACAGAACGGGGATGTGCGGCGCGCTCATGGCGCCGGCGGCCCGGCGGGAGACAGCTTCTTTGCCGCCAGTTCCTCGTGCAGCGCTTCGAGGACGACTTCATCGGCGTCTTCGGCGGCAAGATAGATCCACGGGTCCCAGATTTCGAAATAATCGCCGAGGCCAATGAAAAACGCGTGATTTTCAAGCTTGCGCAGCCGCTTCGTCACCGGTGGCAACACGATACGGCCGGCATCGTCGATCGTCATCGCGGCCATGCCGGCAAAGATCTGTGTCGCTTCGCGATCCTTCTCGCGCCCCTGCTGGCCGGCAAAGCGGGCGCGGTGATCCGCCATCAACTGGTCGGGGCGATTCTTGTCAAAGCCGACAAGGCAGGTGGCATTGCGCGAAGGCGCCAGCATGAGGTCGCGGCTGTTGGTCCGGGCAGCAATCACGGCGCGATCGTCAGCCGGGATC
>JAAFIT010000521.1 GCA_013298745.1 Sphingomonadales bacterium | reverse complement strand
CCTCGATCCTGCCCGGATGCAGGCCTATGGAATCACCGCGTCGCAGGTCAACGCGCAGTTGCGCCGCGTCAACGTCAACGCCGCGGGTGGCCGGGCCGAAATCGCCGGCTCCGAACAGTCGGTGCGTGTGCTTGGCAACGCTGCCGATGCCTTCGGGCTTGGCGAAACGCAGATTGCCGTCGGCGGCGGTCGCACCATCCGCCTGTCGGACATCGCCGATGTGCGTGACAGCTTTGCCGAACAGCGCTCGCTGACCAAGATGAACGGCCGCCAGGCCCTCAGCTTCTCGATCGCCAAGGCCAAGGGCTCGTCGGACGTCACTGTCTATGATGCGGCGATGGAAGAAATCGCCAAGCTCCAGAAGGAGAACCCCAAGGTCAAGTTCACCTTGCTGTTCACCTCGGTCGATTACACCAAGCAGCAGTATGAATCGGCAATCGCCGCGATGATCGAAGGTGCGCTGCTGGCAGTTGTCGTGGTTTTTGTCTTCCTGCGTGATTGGCGCGCGACGGTGATTTCCGCCATCGCCATTCCGCTATCGGCGATCCCGACCTTCTGGTTCCTCAGCCTGCTCGGCTTTTCGCTGAACGTCCTCAGCCTGTTGGCGCTCAGCCTCGTCGCCGGTGTGCTCGTCGATGATGCCATCGTCGAGATCGAAAACATCGTCCGCCACATGCGCATGGGCAAGACCGCCTATCAGGCAGCCATGGACGCTGCCGATGAAATCGGCCTCGCGGTTGTCGCAACAACCAGCGCCATTGTCGCCGTGTTCCTGCCAGTCGGCCTGATGCCGGGCATTTCGGGGCAGTTCTTCAAGAATTTCGGCTTCACTGTCGTCGTCTCGGTGCTGCTCAGCCTTGCTGTCGCGCGCCTCATCACACCGATGCTCGCCGCCTTTTTCCTCAAGAGCGAAGGCAAGGCCGTACATGGCGATGGCGCCTGGGTCCATTGGTACATGCGCGTTCTGCGCTGGTGCCTCAACAACCGCTGGAAAGTGGTGCTGATCGGTGGCGGTAGCGCGCTCGCCGGCACCGTGCTGGCGTTCGCAACGCTGCCATTGACCTTCCAGCCAGCGAATAATTCCGATTTCAGCCAGGTGTCGATCACGCTGCCGCCGGGTTCGACCCTGGCGCAGACCGAGGCCATCGTCGACAAGACCATTGCCATCGTTGAAGACTCGCCGATCGTCGAAACCGCCTTCGCCGATATCGAAGTCGGCCGCGCCGATGTGTTCATGACGCTGAAGAAGAAGCGCCCGGTGACGAGCGTCGAGTTCGAACGCGGCATGGCGCCCAAGCTTCAGGCCATCCCGGATGCGCGCGTCGGCTTCCAATCGCAGAATGGCAGCTTTGGGGGACGTGACCTTTCGGTGGTGCTGTCGGGCAGTGACCCAGAGTTGCTCGAAGCCACTGCGGTCAAGCTCGTCGAAGAAATGCGCGGTCTGCCGGAAATCCGCCAGCCGCGGATCGAAGGCGATAATCGTCGCCCTGAAATCACCATCAAGCCACGCTTCGATATTGCGGCGCAGATGGGTGTGACCACATCCGATCTATCCGAGACCATCCGCATCGCGACGCTGGGTGATATTGATCAGAACGTCGCCAAATTCTCGCTGTCCGATCGCCAGATCCCGATCCGCGTGGCGCTCGCCGAAGATTCGCGCCGTACCATCGCGACGCTGGAGAACCTGCCGGTGCCGATCGCTACAGGCGGATCGGTGCCGCTGAAGGTCGTCGCCGACATCGGCTTTGGCGCCGGCGCCACCGAACTGCGCCGTTACAACCAGCAACGCCGCGTGCTGATCGGCGCCGATCTCGCGCCCGGCCTCGTCTCGGGTGACGCCAACCCCAAGATCAACGCACTGCCGACCTTAAAGAACCTGCCGCAGGGCGTTGAAAAGGTGACGTTGGGCCAGGACAAGTGGCAGGCCGAACTGCTTGTCAACTTCATCATTGCGGTCGTCGCCGGCGTGCTGCTGGTCTTTGCAGTGCTGGTGCTTCTCTACAAGCGGGTGCTGCCACCGTTCGTCAACATGGGATCGTTGCTGCTCGCACCGCTGGGCGGAGGCATCGCCCTGCACCTCGCCGGCATGGCGATATCGATGCCAGTGTTCATTGGTCTGCTCATGCTGCTCGGCATCGTCGCCAAAAACTCGATTCTGGTTGTCGACATGGCGATCGAGGAAATGGGCAAGGGTGTGCCGCGTGACGCCGCCATCCTCGAGGCCGGTCACAAGCGCGTCCAGCCGATCATCATGACGACCGTCGCCATGGTGGCGGGCATGCTGCCGATCGCGCTGTCGCTGGGCGGCGACGCCAGTTTCCGCGCACCGATGGGTGTCGTGGTGATCGGTGGCCTGCTGGTTTCGACAGCGCTGACGCTGATCATCGTGCCTGCGAGCTTCAGCCTCGCGGTTGATGCCGAAACCTGGTTGGCGCCGCGCATGCGCCGCTGGTTCACCAACAATGAATCGGCTAAACCCGCTCTGCGACCGGATGCACCCGCGCCGCAACCTGCGGAGTG
>JAAFIT010000520.1 GCA_013298745.1 Sphingomonadales bacterium | reverse complement strand
CCGGCGTCTGAAGCGCGCTGCCCCCCGGCGAGTCCACCGATCGCATCGCGCCGGAACTCGGCGTCGCGGTCAACACGGTGCGTTCACATATCAAGCTCGCGGTGGAGCGCGTCGGCGCGAACCCCCAGTCCGATCTTGTGCGCCACCTCGGCGTGGCGCTGCCGGCGTTGAACGCGGCAAGCGCATGCGGATGACTGCGCGGTTGCGCCCAACGAGCCCGCTGGCCGAAAATCGGGGGATGAGCGACCCCAACCCCTACGATATTGCGATTTCGGTCGCCACACGGTTCGTCGACGAGCAGTCCCGTCCCGCCGACAACCGCTACGTCTTCGCCTATACCATCACCATCCAGAACACCGGCGAGATCGGCGCACAGCTGCTTTCGCGCCACTGGATCATCACCGACGGCAACGGCAAGGTCGAGGAAGTGCGCGGCGACGGAGTCGTCGGCGAGCAGCCGCAGCTGGATCCGGGCGAGGAGTTCCAGTACACCTCCGGCGCCGTGCTCGAAACCAGCGTCGGGATCATGCGCGGCAGCTATCGCCTCGTCGCCGAGGACGGCACGGTGTTCGACGCGCCGATCCCGCAGTTCACCCTGTCCGTCCCGCGGACCCTGCATTGATGGCGACCTGGGCCATCGGCGATCTGCAGGGCTGCCTCGACGAACTCCAACGCCTGCTCGAAAAAATCAACTACGACCCGGCATCTGACGCCTTATGGTTTTGTGGAGATCTGGTCAATCGTGGCGGCCAGTCGCTGCAGGTCCTGCGCCTGCTGCGTACGCTGGGTGCGCAGACCGTCGTCACTCTCGGCAACCATGACCTGAGCCTGCTCGCGATCGCGCAGCGTGCCGAGGCCGAGCAGGCCAAGGTCAATCCGGAACTCGGCGCGATCCTGTTCGCACCGGACCGCGAGGAACTGCTGACCTGGCTACGCCAGCAGTGCCTGCTGCATCACGACGACGCACTGAAGTTCACCATGGTGCATGCGGCGTTCGCGCCGCGCTGGAATCTGGGCCAGGCGCAGCGCGCCGCGCGCGAGGTCGAACGCGAACTGCGCGGACCGCAGCACGGCCGCCTGCTGCGGTCCATGTTCGGCAACAAGCCCGCAGTCTGGTCCAGCCGCCTCAAAGGCATAGAACGCATGCGCGCCAGCATCAACGTGCTCACACGCATGCGCTACTGCGACGTGCGCGGCCGCATCGCCTTCGGCGAGAAGGGCGCGCCGGGCACGCAGCAGGCAGGCCTGTATCCCTGGTACGAAGTGCCGGGCGGCCTCAAGCGCGACACCCGCATCGTCTGCGGTCACTGGTCAACGCTCGGCCGTTTCGCCGGCCTGGGCATCTATGCCATCGACACCGGCTGCGTCTGGGGCGGTTCGCTGACCGCGCTGCGGCTCGATGCGGAAGATCCCTACGTAGTCAGCATCAAGTCCGACCGACCGCCGCCGCCGGGGCGGGACATGGATTGATTCAGCGCACGCTGACCTAGTCAACCGTGACCTGATCGACCCTGGACTGGTCGACGCTGACGTAGTCGACGAAATCGAAGGCGTACGCATGCCGCGCATCGGCCGCATGCGTCTCGCGCGCGACCTCGCGCCAGCGGGAGCGATCGAAGGCGGGAAACCAGGTGTCCGCGTCCTGCGCCGAGGCATCGATCTCGGTGAGGTATAGCCGCGCCGCCTGCGGCAGGGCCAGCGCGTAGATCTCGCCGCCGCCGATGACCAGGAGTTCCGCCCCAGCCGCGGCGTCGATGGCCTCGTCCAGCGAGCGCACGGTTTCCTGCATGGCATACGGCGCGTCGCCGCGGCGGCTCAGCACGAGGTTGCGGCGTCCGGGCAGCGCGCGGCCTATAGACAAGGCGGTCTTGCGCCCCATGAGCACGGGCTTGCCCAGCGTCAGGCGCTTGAAACGCGCGAGATCATCGGGAAGATGCCAGGGCATGCCGCCGGCACGGCCGATGGCGCGGTTGCGGTCGAACGCAGCGATCAGCGCGACCTCACCGGTCCCGCTCATATGGCGACGGCGCCTTTGATCGCCGCATGCGACTCGTAACCGTCGACGCGGATGTCGTCGAAGCCGAAATCGAACAGCGAACGCACCTGCGGATTCAGCTGCAGCCGCGGCAGCGGCAGCGGCGTACGCGTGAGCTGCTCGTTCACCTGGTCGAGATGATTGAGGTAAATGTGCGCATCACCGAACGTGTGCACAAAGTCGCCAGGCTCGAGATCGCAGACCTGGGCGATCAGGTGGGTCAGCAGCGCATAGCTCGCGATATTGAACGGCACGCCGAGGAACACGTCGGCGGAACGCTGGTAGAGCTGGCAGGACAGTCGCCCCTGCGCGACATGGAACTGGAACAGCGCGTGGCAGGGCATCAGCGCCATGCGCTCGAGTTCGCCCACGTTCCACGCGCTGACGACGAGACGGCGCGAATCCGGATTGCGCCGGATCTCGTCGACCACCCAGCGGATCTGGTCGATCGTGCGTCCGTCCGCGCCTTCCCAGGCGCGCCATTGCTTGC
>JAAFIT010000052.1:6919-10191 GCA_013298745.1 Sphingomonadales bacterium | reverse complement strand
GCTGAAATCGAGTTCCATCTGTTCGCGCAGTGGCTTGCTCGCGAAAGCCTGGCGGCCGTTCAGCAGCAGGCGTGCGCCGCCGGCATGGACATCGGCCTGATCGCGGACCTTGCCGTCGGGGTGCATCTTTCCGGCAGCGACACCTGGGCGATGCGTGACGCGATGCTGAGCGGCCTGACCATCGGCGCACCGCCCGATCCGCTCGGCCCGCAGGGCCAGAACTGGTGCATCACCGGCTTTTCACCCGCCGGCCTGCGCAACAGCGGTTATGGTCCGTGGCTGGACATGGTGCGCTCGGCGCTGGGCTCGGCGGGCGGGCTGCGGATCGACCACGCGTTCGGCCTCGCGAGGCTGTGGGTCATTCCCGAGGGCGAAGATTCCTCCCGAGGGGCGTATCTCGCCTATCCGTTTCTCGATCTGGTTCGGCTGCTGACACTGGAAGCGCATCGCGCATCGGCGATGATCATCGCCGAGGATCTCGGCACAGCGCCGTTCGGCTTCACGCAAGCCGTTGCCGATCGCAATATGCTGGGCATGCGCGTCCTGTGGTTCGAACGCGCGGCTGATGGCGGCTTCATCGGCGCCCATGATTACCCGTCGAATGCTGTCGCCATGACCGGCACGCACGACACACCGACCCTGGCGGGATGGTGGTCCGGGACCGATCTTGGCTGGGCCGACATGTTGGGGCGGTTGCCGGACGGCATTGACCGGACGAAGGCCGACGCCGTCCGCGACTGGGATCGCGGATTGCTCTGGTCGACCATTGGCAGCGGTGGCGAGCGACCGGCACCCGATGACACGGCACCGCTCGTCGATTCCGCCCTTGCCCATGTCGCACAAACTCCGGCGGCCCTGGTGATCGTCCCGCTCGAAGATTTGCTGGGTGAAACGGAACAGCCCAATCTTCCTGGCACCACGCACGAACACCCCAATTGGCAAAGGCGAATGTCGATGCCGATCGAGGTCGCGTTGGACCAGCCCGCTTGCCGGTCGCGTATCGAAGTCTTGTCGGCTAGGAACTGACCATTGCGTCAATTTTCAAGCTGGCGAATAGCATGGCAAAGCCATTGTCACGCGACCCATGCCACTTGCGAAGCCAGCCTGCGTCACAGCCGGACCGTTGTCCGTCAGAAGCAACGCGGCAAGCACTCGCAATCTGCGCTACAGGAAGTGGCGGGTTTGCAAAACTGGCGCAAACAGATGGTCGCCGGTCTGTTTCGCGTTGCAACCGTCGGACGACGATTTCATCCTAATGTTTCTTGTCGGCTTCGAGCGTTTCAAAGGCGATGCGCTGGAGCGTTGCAGCAACATCGGGGGCGATGCCAAGGTCGAAGGCGGCCTTTTCCTTCGAACCAAGGCTGCGCGGATCAAGGCCGGTGACGCGACCGAAGATCAGCAGGGCTTCGAGGTAATAACCATAGGCACTGCCATGATAATGGTCATAGGCCCAAAGATCGAACTGGCCGGCGCCAATGCCGTCATAGGGATTGGGGTCGGCGATGCCGGCGGCGATGGCGCTGTTCCAGCTTTCGCCGATGGGGATGATCCCATCGATTTGCGGCACGGCACGTCGCGTCTTGTCGCTTGCGAGGCGCAGGTCGTTTGCCATTTTCTCGATCGGCGTTCCTGACCATGGGCTGCCCGGCTTGTAGACCATGTCCGGTCGTGACCAGGTCGCGCTCAACTGCAAATCGACCGCCGGGTTCTGCGCCAGGAACAACTTGGCAAGCTGATCGGCCGCGCCGATATGAAGGGTAGGATCGCCGGGTTTGGCGCGATCGAGCAGGCTGTGACCCTGCAAAATCACCACATCCCATGGCCGGTCGATCACCGCACGTTTCTCGGCGACATGCCAATCGAGTCCCTTGCCGCCGCCGGTTTCAAGGCTGACCGCGTAATCAAGGCCGGCCTGTTCGGTGAAGCGCTTGAAAAGCGCCGGAACGCCGCCAATGCCTTCGTTGTTAAGATCGCGGACTGTTTCGGCGCGATAGCCGCGCACCGCCGAATAGGCGCCATAAGTGAAGCTGTTGCCGACGAACAGGATCGATCGCGGAACGGCTGCCGGGCGCTCCTGGGTTGCAACGGGTGCCGGCTGTGCCGCCAGTGGTGGGGCCGCCAGTACGGCCGCGCAGAGCAATAGAATGCGCCCGAATCCCATCACGACCTTCCTCTTACAGCCGAATACCGATGGTCGCATAAAGATAGCGCCCATAGGGATTGTAAAGTGATCCGAGATAGCCGTCGCCCGCCAGCGGCGGCTGCTTGTCGAACAGGTTACGTGCGCCGATACGGAAACGCGTGCCATCCAGCGGTCCACCCTTGAGGCGATACTGGAGGTAGAGGTTGAAGGTCGTCTGGCCATCGACAACATAGGGGTTGCCGGCGTTGTCGAGGAAGCTGGTATCGTCCACGGCGCTGAGCAGGTTGGCGAACGCGCCAACCTGGAACTGATCGAGCGTCCAGGTGAGCGACGCCGTGGCGCGCCATTCGGGGCGACCGCGCACCGCGATCAGGTTGCTGGTGTCGGTCAACGGGGTTGCCACATTGATCGTCCCAGCGGCGCGCGCGTCGAAAAGTTGCTGGATGCTCGGCGGCACTTCGCGGGTGAATTTGGTCAATTTGGCGACGTTGAGATCGAAGTCGAAATCGCCGATGCCGGTATCGCGCAGTTGATAGATCAACGCGAAATCAATGCCCTGCACCGTCTGTGGCAGCAGGTTGACGAACTGGTCCTGGATGGTCGTCACAACACCTGCGGCCGGCAGGCCGGTTCCGATGAAGGCCGGGGTATCATCGGCGGTGACGGCAGCGCGAATGACGTTGGGGTTGCTGGTGCCTTCGATGCGGTTGAGATAGTCGAGCACCAGGGCATTCTGCGGCCCGAACTGGCCGACGATGCCGGTTTGCTTGATCGACCAGAAATCGACCGTCAAGGTCAGCCGACCCATGTCACTGGGAATGAAATTCGGTTGGATAACCGTGCCGACCGTCCAGTTGGTGCTTTCTTCCGGCTTCAGATCGGGATTGCCCGAGACGAAGATCGAATAACTGACACCGCGGTTGCAGGCATTGAAATTGGCGATGCGCTTGGCGCGCAGATCGGCCTCGCAGCGGTAGAAATCGGTGTTCGAACCGAGCCGCGAATACTGCACTGTCTTCGTTTGTTCGAGGTTGGGGGCGCGGAAGCCCATGGAATAGGATCCCCGCAGGCGCAGGCCATCGACAATGTCCCAGGCGGCGGCAACCTTGGGTTTGAACACCGATCCGAA
>JAAFIT010000052.1:0-6909 GCA_013298745.1 Sphingomonadales bacterium | reverse complement strand
GGCGGCCTGAACATCGAAGCGGCGGACCAACGGAATGTTCATTGCGGGTGAAACCACCGGGATCGCGAGTTCGCCGAATGCCGAAAACACAACGCGGCTACCGCTGGTGCTCGGCGTCGGGCTGACAGCGGCGACATTGCTGGTCGAAATCGCGCCGGTGACCGCATCGACAAAGGGTGTCGTCCCGTTGAGATTGTCGTCACGCGTGTCGCTCTGCGTTTCGCGGCGACCCTCGACACCAAAGGCGATGCCAAGGTCGCCAGCCGGCAATGCCAGAAGGTCGGAGCGCGACATCTTGAAATCCGCCAGCGCCAGCGTCGTCTTCGATCGCCGCTCGAGCTTGAACAGGATGCTATCGATCGCCGTTTGTGACGAGGGCGAGCAGTCGCCGATGCTGGGTGTTGCTGCGCAGCCCCCGCTGAACGGATTATAGGCTTCGGGCGTTGAAAGCGCGAGACTCTGTTGCAGCCGCGTCATGTTGATGGCGTCGGAGCGGTCGAGCGAGGTGGCTTCGGAGTAAAGCACTGCGCTGTCGAAATCGAAGCTGCCGATCTTGCCGCGCGCGCCGCCGAGCAGGCGCAGCTGTTCGTTGGTGACGTCGACATATTGCGGCCCGGTATCGACGAAACGATAGGTCGATAGCCGCACCGGCAAGCCGGCCGCCGGGACATTGGTCAGCCCGGTTATGCGATTGGGGTTGGCGGTGCCATTGGCAAAGACCGTCGGTCCGAAGGGGTTCCAGTAATTGCTTGCGGGGACAACGATGGCGTTGAGGTTGATCGTTGGCGGCTGCACGGCATGGGTGGTGGCGCGGTAATAGCCAGCCTCACCATACAAGGTGACGCTGTCGCTGACATCGTAGTGGCCGGTCAGGAAGCTGTTGAAGCGGTTGACTTCAGGGCTGACGGTGGTGCCAACGGCGTTGTCGAAACGCTCTTCACGCAGGGTCGTTGCCGTTGCGCGCGCGCCAGAGCCATAGCAGGTATTGGCCGAAATCGTGACCAGACAGCCGGGGTTGAGCGCCGACTGGGTGTGAAAGGCGCCGGCCGAAGAGGTGAGCGCCGTGGTGCCACGCCGGATGGTTCCGGGGCCGTTGACGACCGTGAGGTTGGCCCAGGGGGATTGGGTGGCACGGCCATCGGCATTCAAATTGCCGGCGAATGCCGGATCATCGGCAAAGAACGGGCGCAAATCATTGGTCGCCGTATAGGGCTGGTCTTCGGCGAGTTGCGCACTGCGGTGCGTATAGTCGAGGAACAAGGTGACATTGCCGGCGCCACCGCCGAAGTTTTTGCCGGCGTTGCCCGTCAACTGCCATTCGCGCCGGCTGGTGCCTTCGGCGCCGCCGTAACGCGCATCGAGCGACAAGCCATCATAATTGCTTCGCAGCACCGTATTGACGACACCCGCCACGGCATCGGCGCCATAAATGGCCGCAGCGCCGTCGCGCAGCACTTCGAGCCGCTGGATATTGCCGACCGGAATCGAGTTGGCGTTATAGCCGAGCACCGGGACATTGCCCTCGCCGGCCTGGCTGGTGGGGTGCGTGACCAGGCGGCGGCCATTGAGCAGCACCAGCGTGTTGCCGACACCCAGGTTGCGCAAATTGATCGAATTGACATCGCCCCGCGCCGCATTGCTGGTTTGCGGATTGTTCGAAGGGTTGAAGGTTACATCGCCCATCTGCGGGATCGAACGGAAAAGCTCATCACCCGACAGCGCGCCAGTGGCATCGATCTGGTTGGCATCGAGCACCGTAACCGGCAGCGCCTGGGTGATGCGGCCGCGGATCTGGGTGCCGACCACCACAATTTCCTCGACATGTTCGGGCGTAGTGGCCGGCGGTGCCTGCGTGATCACCTGCGCCTGAAGCGGTGTGGCCAAAGCCGTTCCGGCGAGAAGCAGCGCGAATTTCAGTTTGCTGGTCATGGTCAATCCCCCTGTTGATTCTTGTTTTCAATCGCTGTCGGCTTCGACCGGCATCGCCGACAAATCGGTTCCCTTCGCCGCGAGGCTGGCATTCAGTTGGTTTTCGTCGAGCGCGCCCTCCCAGCGGGCGACAACGATGGTGGCAACGGCATTGCCCATGAAGTTGGTCAGGCTGCGGCATTCGGACATGAAGCGATCGATGCCGAGAATGAGGGCGAGGCCGGCGACCGGCACCGACGGTACGATCGACAGCGTCGCCGCCAATGTGATGAAGCCCGCGCCGGTGACCCCCGCCGCGCCCTTTGAGCTGAGCATCGCGACACCGAGCAGCGTCACCTGCTGCCACAGGCTGAGATCGACACCGACCGCCTGGGCGATGAACAGCGCCGCCAGCGTCATGTAGATGTTGGTGCCATCGAGATTGAACGAATAGCCCATCGGCACGACCAGCCCGACGACGCTGCGTTCGCAGCCCGCTGCTTCAAGTTTGGCCATCAGGCTCGGCATCGCCGCTTCCGATGACGAGGTGCCGAGCACCAGCAGCAATTCGGCGCGCAGATAGGCGATCAACCGAACCACCGAAAAGCCGTGCGCCCGGGCGATCAGGCCAAGCACGACGAGCACGAAGAGCAATGAGGTCACGTAAAAGGTGATGACGAGCACCGCGAGGTTGACCAATGTGCCGAGGCCGAACTTGCCGATGGTAAAGGCAATCGCGCCAAAGGCGCCGATCGGCGCAAATTGCATCAGCATCGCGACCAACCGGAACACCACGACGCCAAGCCGGTTGATGCCGTCCACAATCGGCGCGCCGATCTCGCCGACAAGCGACAGCGCGATGCCGAAGAGGATCGCGACGAACAATGTCTGCAGGATCGAACCGTCGGTCAGCGCCGAAACCAGCGTTGTCGGGATGATATCCGACAGGAAGCCAACGATGCTGGTGTCGTGCGCCTTGCTGACATAATCCGCCACTGCTCGGGGATCCAGCGACGCCGGATCGATATTCAGCCCGGCGCCAGGCTGGACGATGTTGGCGACGATCAGACCCAGGATCAGTGCGCCGGTTGAAACGACCAGAAAATAGCCGAAAGCCTTGCCGGCGACACGCCCGACACCGCCGATATGTGCCATGCCGGCAATGCCGCTGACCACCGACAAGAAGATCACCGGTGCGATGATCATCTTGACGAGCTTGATGAAGCCATCGCCAAGCGGCTTCAGCGCGGCGCCGGTTTCGGGGTAAAAATGCCCGATCGCGACACCCATCGTGATGGCGAACAGAACCTGAGCATAAAGCTGACGCCACCACGGTCGCGGGGTCGCAATGCCGGCCTCTGGATGCGTTGTTATTGTCATGGCTCCCCTTGGCGCGCGTGCTTCGTCGCATCCGACGACAAGGGTAGCGATGGCCTTGACGCGCGCAACCGATATCGAAATGTTACTAATTATATGAAAATAATAAGTTTTCTTGATTTTTCGATCGAAAAAACGTGCTGAAATCCACACATGACAATGATGGAATGTGTGGTAATCCACACAAATGCGAATTGCCCTGCATCGCCGCCGTAATGCCGTGCTGGCAGCTCTGGTGCTTGTCCTGGCCCTGCTTGTGCTGGCAGCGGCGGGCAGCCGATATGCGCAACGACAGGCTATCGCCACGGCCGACATCCTTGCAGCACGCACGGCACGCAGCCATGCCGAACTGTTGAGCAGTGAACTGCAGAAATTCCGGTTGCTGCCGGACGTGCTGGCCGAATACCCCGATGTTGCTGCGGCACTGGCGACGCATGATCCGCTGCCGATCGCGCGATTGAACAACACCTTCGATCTGCTCGCCCGGCGCACCGATGCGGCCGCCATTTATCTGATCGACGCCGATGGCCTGACCATCGCAGCCAACAACTGGCGTTTGCCGACCAGCTTTGTCGGGAGCAACTATGCTTTTCGGCCGTACTTTCGCGACGCGATGCGCAATGGCCAGTCCGAACTTTTCGCGCTCGGAACGGTCAGCGGCCGGCCCGGGCTTTATCTGGCGCGGCGTCTCGATATCGATGGACGGCCGGCGGGCACCATCGTCGTCAAGGTCGAGTTCGATCGCGTCGAGCAGCTTTGGGCACGCGCATCGGGGCCCAGCTTCGTTACCGACGCTCAGGGCGTCATCCTGATTACCAGTGTGCCGGAATGGCGGTTTCGCGCCACTCGGCCGCTCGATGCGGCAACGCTGGCGCGGGTTCGCCAGACGCTGCAGTTCGGCAATGCACCGCCGGCACCGGCACCGATCGACCTTTCGGGTCTGCTCGCCCGCATTGGCACTGGCGGCACCGCCGCCAGCTTCCTCGCGGCCAAGCAGCCGGTTCCCCTTGCCGACGGCGGGCTGGTTCACCTTGAGCCGATGGCAGCGCCGCTGGCAGCTGCCAACACCAAAGTTCGGCTCTGGGGGCTCGCCTTGCTGGCGGTGATCGGGGTGACTGGTGCCGTGGTGCTGCGCAACCGGGAAAAGCGCCAGATCGCACGTGACAATCAGCGCGCGCTGGAAGCCGAGGTGGCGCGGCGCACCGCCGAACTGCGCGCCGCCAATGAAGCCCTGCGCATTGAATCGGCGGAACGTGCCGAAGTCGACCGGCGGTTCAGGGCGGCGCGCGAGGAATTGGCGCAAGCCAACAGATTGGGCACGCTCGGTCAGATCACCGCCGGTGTGGCGCATGAAATCAACCAACCGGTGGCAGCAATCCGCGCATTTGCCGAGAACGCCGCCGCCTTCCTCGATCGCCAGCAGATCGAACCGG
Organism: Sphingomonadales bacterium; assembly: GCA_013298745.1. Classification (GTDB taxonomy): domain Bacteria; phylum Pseudomonadota; class Alphaproteobacteria; order Sphingomonadales; family Sphingomonadaceae; genus Sandarakinorhabdus. Next base: position 2,191 of record JAAFIT010000052.1, on the reverse strand, counting down.
TGCGGGACAATATCGCCCGGATCATCGATCTCACCGCCCGCATCGGCAGCATCACCGCCGAACTCCGCAACTTTGCTCGGCGCAAGACGCCTGAAACCGGCGCGGTTGCGATCCGATCCGTCATCGATGGCTCGCTAATGATTATCGGCGAACGCGCCCGCGAGATTACGACCGTCGCCTTGCCCGAAGAATTGGCGTCGGTGCTGGTTGTCGGGGATCGAATTCGGCTTGAACAGATCCTTGTCAACTTGCTGCAGAATGCCCTTGAAGCGCTCGCCGATTCAACGCGACCAACGATCAGCCTAAGCGTCGCGACCAATGGCATGACCCGGATCTCGCTGACGATCACCGACAATGGCCCGGGCGTCGATCCAGCGCTGGCCGATTCCATCTTTACCCCGTTTGTCTCGGGTAAATCCGGTGGCATCGGATTGGGTCTGGCGATCGCACGTGACATTGCCCGCGAATTCGGCGGCGATCTTGCCGCTGCCGCGACTGCCGACGGCGCAGGCTTCACTCTGACGCTGCGGCGCGCCTGATGCTGTTTGATACCGACCAGCAGGTGATCTTCGTCGAGGACGACGAGGCGCTGCGCACCGCCACCATTCAGACACTCGAGCTCGCCGGGCTGCAGGTGCTGGCTTTCGCCGCGGCCGATGCCGCCTTGGCCGCCATCGACCCCGATTTTGGCGGCGTCATCGTGTCCGACATCCGGATGCGCGGGATGGACGGGTTGCAATTGTTCGCGCGGATTCGTGCCATCGATCCCGACATTCCGGTCATCCTGGTGACCGGCCATGCCGATGTGGCGATGGCCGTTGGCGCTCTGCGCGATGGTGCCTTTGATTTTCTGACCAAACCATTTGCCGGCGATCACATGATCGCCTCGATCAGGCGCGCGCTCGAGACACGATTGCTCATTCTCGATAATCGCCGATTGCGGGCTCTTGCGGAAACGCAGGACAACATGGGCCCCCTCATTGGAGACAGCCCCGCAATTGCGCATCTGCGCGCCTCGATCCGGCAATTGGCGGCAGTCGACATCGATATTCTCATCGAAGGCGAAACTGGCACCGGAAAGGATCTGGTTGCGCGAATACTGCACCGCCATAGCAAGCGCCGCGACCAGGCGTTTGTCGCGATCAATTGCGGCGCTTTGTCGGAGGACAGCCCAGAGAACGAGCTCTTCGGCCATGCGTCCGTCCGAATGGCCCAAGGTCGGTCAGGACGTTTCGGCCAAGTCGAACGCGCAAATCGTGGCGTGTTGTTCCTCGATGATATCGACAGCATGGCTCTGCCTGTGCAGGCGCGCTTGTTGCGCCTTCTTGAACAGCGCGATTCGGAACCGACCGACATCAATCACCCGCGTCCTCCCGACATCCGCGTCATTGCCACATCGAAGGTCGATCTTGGTGATCTGGCCGCGAAGGGACTCTTTCGCAGTGACCTGCTGTACCGGTTGAACACGATTTGCGTGCGGCTGCCGCCATTGCGGGAACGCCGAGAGGATGTTCCAAGCCTGTTTGCGTACTTCATTGCCGAATCCCGCGCCCAGCTTGGCACCGGTGAGTTCAAAATGTCGGACGCAGCGCGGCGCCATTTGATCAGCCATGACTGGCCGGGCAATGCGCGCGAATTGAAAAGCTATGCAGTCAAAGCGGTTCTCGGCCTCGCTGATAGCGGTGTTCAGGCGCCAGACTCCAGCCAGTTGTCGTTGCGTGACCGGGTGCGCCGCTTCGAAGCCTGGGTGATCGAGGAGGCGCTCCGATCAACGCATGGCAATGTCACCGCCGCTCAGGCTGTCCTGAAGGTGCCGCGCAAAACACTTTATGAGAAAATGGCGCGACTATCGATCGATGCTGCCCTCTATCGTCAAACATAAAAAGCCAGCAGATTTCATCAAAATTGATATAATAACGGTAGCGGGTTCTTCGCCACCAAATGCACACAAATAAAAGGGAATTCGTCTCGCGAGCACGACGATCGAGGCAATCTCGGCGGCCAAGTTGTATTGTGACGTGAGCCCCCTGATTTGGCGCCATTTTGAGTGGACACCGTTTCTCTAGGAGACGCACCAGTTGCTTGCCCCTCCCAGGCGCCTGACGCTAAATGGCAGCAGGGCCAACCTCTGACGGTGGTCACCGCCGGAGGGGTTCCACAATGATCGAGACCCATGGCCGCGCAGCGCCGG
>JAAFIT010000519.1 GCA_013298745.1 Sphingomonadales bacterium | reverse complement strand
GGTCGCGGGTGACACCGCTTCCGGATCGGCAGCATCCCATTTCGCCACCACCGCGGTTGCCACGGCATTGCCGATGACGTTGGTGGCGCTGCGCCCCATGTCGAGGAAGTGATCGACCGCCAGCACCAGCAGCAACCCGGCTTCGGGGATGTTGAAATAGGGCAGCGTCGCCGCGATGACGACGAGCGAGGCGCGCGGCACCCCGGCGATGCCTTTGGAGGTGATCATCAGCAGCGCGAGCATGGCGAATTGCTGGCCGAGCGACAGATCGATGCCATAGGCCTGGGCGATGAAGATGCTGGCAAAGGCGCAGTACATCATCGAGCCATCGAGGTTGAAGCTGTAACCCAAGGGCAGCACGAAGCTGGAAATGCGGTTCGGCACACCGAAGCGATCGAGCGCCTCGAGCAGCTTGGGGTAGGACGCTTCCGACGAGGCGGTGGCAAAGGTGATGAGGAACGGCTCGCGGATTTCGGTGATCAGGCGGCGGACATTGGGGAAGCCGATGACGATCGATCCGGCGGTGAGCAGCACCAGCCACAGCACCGCCAGCGCCAGATAGAAACCGCCGATGAAGCGGCCGAAGACGATGATGATCGACAGGCCTTCGACGGCGATCGACGACGCCACCGCGGCGAACACCGCGAACGGCGCCACCTGCATGACATAGCCGGTGATGCGCAGCATCAGGTGCATCAGCGCATCAAGGCCGCGGATGATCGGTTTGCCCTGTTCGCCGATGCTGATCAGCCCGATACCGGCGAACAGCGAGAAGACGACGATCTGCAGCACTTCGTTGGTCGCCATCGCCTCGATGATCGATTTCGGCACGATGTGCGAAATGAACTCCTTCAGATCGAACGCCTTTTTGGCGACGCCCGAGGCGGCGTTGGCATCCGGCAGCGGCAAGCCGACGCCGACGCCGGGCTGCAGCAGATTGACCATGAAGATGCCAAGCGCCAGCGACACCACCGACGCGGCGATGAACCACGCCATGGTGCGCGCAAAGGTGCGCCCGACCGCGCCGCCTTCGCCCATGTGCGCAACGCCGAGCGTGAGGGTGGAGAGCACCAGCGGCGCGATGATCATCTTGATCAACCGCAGGAACACATCGGTGATGATGCTGAGATAGTTGGCGATCTCCTTCGCCGCCGCCGGCGACCCGGCATAACGGTTGACCAGCCAGCCGGTGAGGACGCCGAGGACCAGCCCGATGAGGATGTTGCGGGTGAGCGTATTGGTTTTCATGCCGCTTCAGGCATCAATGGAGGCGCGGCGCGGGTCAAGCCGTTTTTGCGCACATCAGGCACGCGGATGGGCGTTGCGATAGACATCGAGCAGCTGCGCCGCATCGACCGCGGTGTAGATCTGCGTCGAGCTCAAGGACGCATGGCCGAGCAGATCCTGGATCGAGCGCAGATCGGCGCCGCGCGCGAGCAAGTGCGTGGCAAAGCTGTGGCGCAGCGCATGCGGCGTCGCGCTGTCGGGCAGCCCGAGCGCCGGGCGCGCGGCGCGGATGGCGCTGCGGACGATGCCGGGATCGAGCGGCCCACCACGCTGCCCGCGAAACAGTGGCGCTTCACTTGACGGCGGCCAGGGGGTGAGTGCCACATAGGCCATCACCGCTTCGGCAACGACCGGCAGCAGCGGCACCACGCGCGTCTTGTTGCGCTTGCCGGTGACGCTGATCGTGGCGCCCAACGGCAGCACCGCGCCGGTCAGTGCCAGCGCCTCGGCAATGCGCAGCCCGGCGCCATAGAGCAGCAGCAGCACTGCGGTATCGCGCGCGGCGATCCACGGTTCGCGGGCATCATCCCCGACCGCCGAAACCAGCGCGCGCGCGTCGCCGGGGGACACCGGCCGCGGCAGGCGCCGCGCCAGCCGCGGCGATTTCAGCCCGGCGATGCCTTCGCAGACAAGGCCCTCGCTGCGCCGCGCCCAGGCGAAAAAGGTGCGCAACGCCGACACTTCGCGCGCCACCGAGGCATTGGCGAGGCCTTCGCCGCGCCGCATGGCAAGATAGGCGCGGAAATCCGCCGGCGTCAGCGTCGCCAGCGCGGCACGCGTCGGCGTGCCGCCGAGATGCGGCACCAGGAAATCATCGAACCGCTCGATCGTCGCCGCATAGGCGCGCAGCGTGTGCGGTGACAGGCGGCGCGCATCGGCGAGCGAGGCGAGCCAGCCTGTCGAGAGCGCCGCCAGGGTCAGAGAATCGACTGCCCGGTCTTCGCCCAATCGGCGTTGAACGCCGCGAGCCCCTTGTCGGTCAGCGGGTGGTTGGCAAGCGCACGAATCACCGCCGGCGGCATGGTCGCGACATCGGCGCCGAGCTTGGCGGCCTGCAGCACATGGACCGGGTGGCGGACGCTGGCGACGAGGATTTCGGTGTCGAAGGCGTAATTGTCATAGATCATCTTGATGTCCTCGATGAGGATCATCCCATCGAAACCGACATCATCGAGCCGGCCGACGAATGGCGAAATGAAGGTCGCGCCGGCCTTGGCCGCGAGCAACGCCTGATTGGCCGAAAAGCACAAAGTGACATTG
>JAAFIT010000518.1 GCA_013298745.1 Sphingomonadales bacterium | reverse complement strand
TGGCGACCTCGGCGTCGGCGCAACAGGCGGAGGCCAATAGCGCCGCTGCCATCGCCCGCATCGAAGCGCTCAATCCGCGCATCAACGCCGTCCTTGCCGTCGATCCGACGGCGCTCGATCAGGCGCGGGCGCTCGATCGCGGCCGGCGGGCGCGCGGGCCGCTTTATGCCGTGCCGATCCTGATCAAGGACAATATCGACAGCCGCGGGCCGTTGCCAACGACGGCGGGCAGCCTGGCGCTGACCGCCAATGTCACCGATCGCGATTCGCCGCTGGTGGCCGGGTTGCGCGGTGCCGGCGCCATCATCATCGGCAAGACCAACCTGTCCGAATGGGCCAATATGCGAGGCCGTCCGTCGATTTCGGGGTGGAGCGGCGCCGGCGGCCAGGTGCGCAACCCGCATGCGCTCAATCGGACGCCGTGCGGCTCGTCATCGGGCAGCGGCGCCGCGGTTGCCGCCGGCATGGTCGATGCCGCGGTCGGCACCGAAACCGATGGCTCGGTCACCTGTCCCGCCGCCATTAACGGCATTGTCGGGTTGAAGCCGACCGTCGGCCTGATCAGCCGCACCCATATCATTCCGATCAGCGCCAGCCAGGATACGGCAGGACCGATGACCCGCGATGTCCGTACCGCCGCGCTGATGCTCGGCGCCATGGCCGGCAGCGACCCCGCCGATCCGGCAACCCTTGAGGCGGACAAGCACCGTACCGACTATGGTGCAGCGCTCAAGCCCGATGCGCTGAAGGGCGTCCGCATCGGTGTCATGCGCTGGGCCGCCGGCTGGTCGGCGCAGGTCGACACGCTGTTCGAAGCGGCACTGGCGACGCTCAAGGCACAAGGTGCCGAGCTGATCGATGTCCCCGCCCCCACCGGCACCGACAAGGTGGGTGCCGATGAATATCTGGTGCTGATCACCGAGTTGAAGTCCGGGCTCAATGCCTATCTCGCCACCACACCGCCGGCGGTGAAAACGCGCACGCTCGCCGATCTGATTGCCTTCAACACGGCGTCGCCGCGCGAACTCGGGCTGTTCGGTCAGCAGCATTTCATCGCCGCCGAAGCCACCAAGGGGCTTGATGACCCCGAATACAAGGCGGCGCGCGCCAACTCGCTGAAGGCTGCCACCGACGCGCTGGCCAGCATGATCGCCGCTGGCAAGGTCGCGGCGCTGGTCTCCCCGACCACGGCGCCGGCGTGGTTCATCGATGCAGCACTTGGCGACCGCTCGGGCGGCGGTCGCAACGCCGGCGGGCTGGCGGCGGTAGCGGGCTGGCCGCACCTGACCGTGCCGATGGGTGCGGTGCAGGGCCTGCCCGTCGGTCTCAGCTTTATCGGCCCGCGCTGGAGCGAGGCGCAACTGCTCGGGTTCGGCTATGCCTATGAACAGGCGAGCCTGAAGCGAGTGACGCCGAGCTTTGTCGAATCGGTCGAAGCCATGCCCGCTGTCGCGCCGTTGCTGGCGCCGCCGCGATAATCAAAGCCAAGACTTGCCTTCGTGCCGGCTTTCGGCCATAGGCGCATTTCGATTCCGCCGGGGTGTTCGCCCCGGCGTTGTCGTTTGGACGCAAGCCGGAGGGGTGTCGCAAAGGGTGCGGCATCAGCGATCGGCAACAGGAGTGACATAACATGCCATTTTATGAGCATGTCTTTCTGGCGCGACAGGACCTGGCAACCGCCCAGGTCGAAGCGCTGACCGAGACATTTTCGAAGATCATCGCCGATGGCAATGGCGCCGTCGCATCCCATGAATATTGGGGTCTGCGCAGCCTGGCCTATCGCATCGCCAAGAACCGCAAGGCGCATTACGTCATGCTCAACATCGACGCGCCGGCCCCGGCGATCGCCGAAATGGAGCGTCAGGTCGCGCTGAACGAAGACATCATCCGCTACATGACCGTCCGCATCGATGCGCTGCCGACCGAGCCGTCAGCGATGACCAAGCGCGGTGAGCGCGAGCGTGAGCGCGGCGCCGAAGGCGCCCCCCGCGGCGACCGCCCTGATCGCGGCGATCGCGGTGATCGTGGTGACCGTCCCCGGGGTGACCGCCCCGACCGCGCCCCGCGCGCTTTCTGATCTAAGGATTAGCCATCATGGGTCGTCCCTTTTTCCGCCGTCGCAAGAGCTGCCCGTTCTCGGGTGCCAATGCGCCAATCATCGATTACAAGGACGTGCGCCTGCTGCAGGGCTTCGTCTCGGAACGCGGCAAGATCGTGCCGTCGCGTATCACCGCCGTGTCCGGCAAGAAGCAACGCGAACTGGCCCAGGCCATCAAGCGCGCGCGTCACCTGGGCTTGCTGCCCTATCTCGTCAAGTAAGGAGCCAGGCACATGGAAATCATCCTGCTTGAACGCGTTGAAAAGCTTGGTGCCATTGGCGACATCGTCAATGTGAAGCCGGGTTTTGCCCGCAACTTCCTGCTGCCGCGCGGCAAGGCGCTGCGCGCTTCGGAAGCCAACAAGAAGAAGTTCGAAGCCGATCGCGCCCGCATCGAAGCCGACAACGCCAAGCGCCGCGACATTGCGCGCGCCGAAGCCAAGGAAGTCGATGGCGC
>JAAFIT010000517.1 GCA_013298745.1 Sphingomonadales bacterium | reverse complement strand
CTGCTGGCGGCACTGGCGGGAGGTTAAGGGAGGGGGCCTTTGGGTATCCCGACAGCGGCAGCCGACTATTTCACCCCGAGTTGGCCAAGCATGAAGGCGTAATATTCCGCTATATCGCGGTAGCTGCGGAAACGGCCCGATTTGCCGCCGTGTCCAGCCTCCATGTTAACGCGGAACAGCAGCGGATTTGTGTCGGTTTTCAGGTCACGCAGCTTCGCAACCCACTTCGCCGGTTCGTAATATTGCACCTGGCTGTCCCACAGGCCGGTGGTGACGAACAACGCCGGATAGGGCTTTGCCGCGACCTGATCATAGGGGCTGTAGCTGAGCATGTAATCGTACGACGCCCGGTTCTTGGGGTTGCCCCATTCGTCCCATTCGCCCGACGTCAGCGGGATTGTCTCGTCGAGCCCCGTCGTGACCACATCGACGAATGGCACCTGCGCGATGATCACCCGATAATCCTGCGGCGCCATGTTCGCGATTCCGCCCATCAACAGTCCGCCGGCGCTGCCACCCCGCGCGGCAACCCGATCATTCGCAGCGTATTTCTGTGCAACGAGATATTCGGTGACGTCGATGAAATCGGTAAAGCTGTTCTTCTTGTTATACATCTTGCCGTCGTCGTACCAGCGGCGCCCCATTTCCTGCCCGCCGCGGATGTGTGCCAGCGCATAAACCAGGCCGCGATCAAGCAGGCTGACAACCGTCGGTGAGTAAGCGGGATCGCTCGAACTGCCATAACTGCCATAGGCATATTGCAGCATCGCCGCACTGCCATCGCGCTTGAAGCCTTTCTTATAGACCAGCGAAACCGGGATCCGCGTCTTGCCGTCACGCGCCGGCACCCAGACACGCTCGGTGATATATTGTGCGGGATCATAGCCCGGCGCCGGAGTGCGCTTGAGCAGCTTGCGCTCGCCAGTTCGGGCGTCGACTTCATAGGTCGTCGTCGGCGTCGTCAGCGAATTATAGGTATAGCGCAGCCAGAAACTCGTCGGATCGGCATTCTGGCCAAGCGACATCGCATAGGCGGGTTCGTCACTAGCGATGAAATTGCTCTTGTTATCGGCTGTGAGCGTGCGCAACCGCTTCAACCCGCCCGATCGCTCGTTGATCGCGGTAAAGCTGTCGAACAGTTCGAAGCCATCGATGAATACCGTATCCGACGCCGCAACGAAGTCGGCCCAGGCGGCACGATCCCCCCATGCCTTACCATCGGCGAGCGTCATCAATCTGTAATTGGGCGCATTCCAGTCAGTCCTTATGACCCAGCGATCCCCCAGATGGTCGGCCTGGTAGCGGAAGTCGCGCTGGCGCGGCGCAATCACGTTGAAAACGCCAGGATTGCCCGCCGCGGTGCAGCGTTGCTCGCTGCTGACCGTGCTCTGCATGAAAACGCAGATGTATTTGTCCGATTTGGTCCGCCGAAGTCCCATGTAAAAGCTGTTGTCCGCCTCTTTATAAATGACGGTATCAGCACTAACTGGCGTGCCGAGGACATGGCGCTTGAGCGTGTTGCCGAGCAGCGTCCCAGGGTCCTTGTCGATATAATAGACGCTCTTGCCATCATCGGCCCAGATCGCCCCTCCGTTCACATTGGGGATCGCATCGGGCAACAGCGCACCTGTCGCTAGATCCTTGAAGCGCACCACCCACTGCCGGCGCCCGACCATGTCCTCCGCATAAGCGACCATCGTGTTGTCTGGGCTGACTTCGACTTCGCCGAGCGCGAAAAAGCCTTTTCCAGCCGCCATTGCGTTCTGATCGAACATCACTTGTTCTGGCGCATCCATGCTGCCTTTGCGGCGGGCATTGATGGCGTAATCCTTGCCGGCTTCGAAGCGGGAGTAATAAAAATAGCCGTCCTTGAAATAGGGTACGCTGGCGTCATCTTGTTGGATGCGGCCGACGATTTCAGCAAAAAGTGCTTCCTGCAACGGCTTGGTTTCGGCGAGCATCGCATCGGCATAGCGGTTTTCGGCATTGAGATTTGCCAGCATTTGCGGGTTTTTCCGCGTGTCGTCGCGCAGCCAGTAATAATCGTCGTTACGCGCTGGAATCCCTTCGGGGCCTTTGACCAGGAACGGCTTTTTGGCTGCCACTGGTGGCTGTGCCGTTTGCGCAACACCAGCGACGGGCATCGACAAGACCAGCGCGAGCGCTGTCGTGAAACGAAACGACATACAATTTCCTCCCAATACGAACTCGCCTGACCCAACTCAATCGGTGCAAAGTTCGATGGAAAGGATAGCAACATAGGAAAACGAGTCGAACAGATTCGCCTGCTGATCTGCCGAGGCGTCGTGGACGGTTTTCCCTGCATCATTCCTCTCTTTTACTGCACACTAAAAATCCGCTTTTCCAGCCACGCCGCCGCCTGCCCCGGCGTCTGCTTGTCGGCATCGCGATCGACCTGCCAATTGGCTTCGCGCATCGCCTCCACGGGAATTCTGCCCTCCAGATCGGCGAGCACTTTCGCCAGATCCGGCCGGCGCGGGCCGACGAGCAGCAGCGCATCATAGGTCGGCAGCGCGCTGCGCGGATCGGTGAGCAGCACCAGATT
>JAAFIT010000516.1 GCA_013298745.1 Sphingomonadales bacterium | reverse complement strand
GGTGCTGGCACTCACGGGGACGGCGACACTGTGGATGGTAGTGTTCGCCGACATGGGTGCCAGCCTCCTGGTGGTGTTCAACGGCATGCGACTCTTGAAGTCGACAAGCCGTTGACCCCGATGGGCGCCGGTGACATGGGACTGCTGCGGCACTGGGTATACGACTGGGGCGGCCTCAATACCCAACTGATGCTGTGGATCAACCGGTCCATGTCGGCGGAATGGCGTGACGTGGCTCGTTTGCTCTCCGCACTCGGCAGCTATTGGGGTGCGCCTGTCATGGGACTGCTTCTGCTGGGCTGGCGGACCGTCAAGCGCTCCGAACCTGCAGCGCTGGCACCGTTCTGTTTCGGGGTTGGCGTCCTGGTCGCAATGCTTCTTGCCTGGACAGCAAAATCCGCGTTCGCGCTCCCGCGACCGTCGGACCTGTATGCCAACGTTATGGCATGGGTGCTCGTCGAACCCGATAGCCTCTATGGGTTTCCCAGCGGTCATGCGGTTTACATCGCTGTCGTCGTCACCTGCCTCTGGTCCTTGGGGCCCTGGCCGTTTCGGTTGCTCTTGCTCGCAGTCGCTGCGGCCGTCGGCTGGTCCCGCGTGGCACTGGGCGCGCATTTCCCGGCGGATGTTGTTGCTGGCTACCTGCTCGGCGGCGCTTGCGTTACCGCGACCCGTGGATGGGCCGTGTCGTTGAAGCGAGTAGCTGACGAGAGACTGGCGACGCGATGACGTTCGGATTTGCCGCCGCGCTGCGGCTTGCTGTCCGCATCGACACAGTGAATCGCCAGATGGCGTTTGCGGTGCGCTGGGGCTTGCTGGCCAATGCCATCCTCATCGCTGGCAATGCGTTTAGCCGCAAGCTGCTGGGCGTGGCGTCTTCATCCATGTACGACGTGCAGCCTCACTTCTTTGCGGCGGCGGTGCTGCTGATGGCGGCCTATACGTTGCAGCGCGATGAGCATGTGCGCATCGATATCTTCTCGGGCTCGCTTGGGCTGCGGGGCATGGCCTGGCTGGATCTTGTGGGGATTCTCATCGTGCTACTGCCGCTCTGTGTGGTCGCCGTCTGGGTGACCGCTCCGGAGTTCGCGCAGTCCTTCGCCAGCGGCGAAACGCGCGGCAGCCGCGAAAGCCTGAGCACTTTTCCCGCGTGGATCATGAAGGGAATGATTCCCCTGGGATTCCTCTCCCTGGGGGCGCAGGGCGTCGCCGAAGCCTCGCGCTGTATCGCCTTCCTCGCCGGCGCTGCGCCGGCCCGACGCATCGCGCAAACCGTGCAACAGGGCGACCGTCCATGAGTCCCGAACTCATCGCGCCCATCATGTTCGGCACGCTGGTAGTCGTGCTGCTGGCCGGGTTCCCCGTAGCTTTTTCCCTAGCGGCGGTCGCTGCAGTGTTTGGCATCACAGGCGTTCTCGTCGGTCAGTTCACTGCGCCGTTTCTGCTGAACATGCCACTGCGGGTGCAGGGCGTCTTCAACAGTGACAACTTCCTTGCAATACCCATGTTCGTACTGATGGGGCTGATCCTGGAGCGCACCGGGATCGCCGAGGACACGCTCATAGCCCTCGGACGCTTGTTCCGCAAGCAGCCTGGCGGCTTGCTGGTAGCCACACTTGCCCTGGGCTCCATGCTGTCGGCCATCACTGGGTTCGTATCCGCCTCGGTCATCACCATGGGGCTGATCGCACTTCCGACGATGCTCAAGGCGGGTTATGACCCCAAGTTGGCCACCGGTTCGATTGCGGCTGCCGGCACACTGGCGCAGATGCTGCCACCGAGTCTGGTACTCATCGTACTGGCCGAACAGGTGGAGGTACCCCTGGTGGAGATCTTTCACGCTGCCCTGCTGCCCAGCGCGATGCTGGTCGGGCTATACCTGGTGTACGTCGTCTCAATAGCGCGCTGGCGCCCGGGTTTTGCACCGCCTATGGCGGAGGTCGCCGCCGTATCCTCGAACGCATGGAAAGAGGCTGCAGTGGCGGCCGGCGTGCCGATGTTGCTCATCCTGACGATATTGACGGCAATCTTTTTCGGCGTCGCCACCCCGACCGAAGGCGGTGCGGTTGGCGTCTGCGCGTCGCTGCTGATCGGGTTGGCTAAACGCCGGTTAGGCCGCCAGCAGCTGGCCGACGCACTCACCAACACCGGCGTCCTTTGTTCCAGTGTGATCTTCCTGCTGCTGGGTGCATCGTTTTTTACGCTGGTGTTTCGTGGCTTCGACGGCCAAGTTTGGATCGAACAACTCTTCGGCCACCTGCCGCAGGGACAGCTGCCATTTCTGCTGTTCGTGTGCATCGGCATCTTCCTGCTCGGATTCTTCCTCGACTTCTTCGAGATCGCCTTCATCGTCGTACCCCTGATCGCGCCGGTGGCGCGCAAGCTCGGTGTCGATATGGTCTGGTTCACTGTCGTTGTGGCGGTGATCCTGCAGACCTCGTTCATGCACCCGCCCTTCGGCATCGCGCTGTACAACCTGCGCAGTGTGGCCCCCCCCGAAGTTCGTACCTCCGACATCTACCTCGGCGCAATCCCTTTCCTGTTGTTGCAGATGGTCATGGTGGGCATCCTC
>JAAFIT010000515.1 GCA_013298745.1 Sphingomonadales bacterium | reverse complement strand
CATCGAGATCAGGAGATCATGGAGCTTCGCGCGCTGCGCCTGGTCCCAATCGGGGATTTCGAAGCTGCCGGGGCTGGCCTGGGTGGCGGTGGTGGCGGCCTGCACCTTGTGACCGGCGGCGACATCGGCGGGGCTGGCCGGATCGATGAAGGTGCGGATGATGACAAAGGCATAGCGGGTGCCAGTGTTCTCGCGAGTCAGCGTGTAGGTGCCGGGCTTGTAGGCGACCAGCGTGACGAAATGATCCTGATTGACCACCTGCAGCGACTGGAAGCGACCGCCGGCATCCGGCAGGGTGATCGTCACCGGCGATGTCAGATCGAACACGCCACGCGAATAGGGCGTGTCGCGGTTCATCCGGATGACCTGCTGCTTGTCGAGCGCCGCCGGGCCGGCTTCGGTGCACAGCTTGGCGAAGCAGCCGGTCTTGGCCTGAATCGCCATCACCCAATCGGTTTCGGCGCGGGCGAAATTGGCGGTCGTCACGGGTTCGGCAGCCATGACGGGCAGCGGTGCAACCGCCGCGCCAATTAGGACAACAGCCGACAGCAATCGCTTCATCATCCGCTTTGCCCCCCACTTCTGGCCAATTTTGGCCGTACTGGTGTCGCCCTTATCGCGAGCCGGAACGGGATTTTGCAGGAAATCAGACAATTGCTCGGCAATATCCGAAATGCTTCCGATTGCAGGTGCCGCAGCCGAGCGAACGCGATCGAGGCTTGCCGGTCTCGATGTCGCGCGGCAAGGCTGTCCCCATGGAGACTGATCTTGCCGCCGCCCTTGACACTGCCTGGCACCTGTTGACCCGCGGCGCGGCCGACCGGCGCAGCCCGATGCACACGCCGGTGGTGGCGAGCGTCACCGCCGATGGCGCGCCCGATGCGCGGGTGATGGTGCTGCGTGCTGCCGATCGGGCGACGGCGCGCCTGCGCTTTCATACCGATGCGCGGTCGCCGAAATGTGCGGCGCTCGATGGCCGGCCGGTGTCGGTGCTTGGCTATCATCCGGGCGAAGCGGTGCAAGTGCGGCTGGCCGGCACGGCGCGGATCGTAACAGATGGCGCCGAAGTCGACGCCATCTGGAGCAATTCGACGCCGTTCGCGCGCCGCTGCTACATGGTCGAGGCCGCACCCGGGACGCCGCGCGCCACCGCCGGATCGGGGCTGCCCACCGATGTCGAGGGCCGCAAACCCGAGCTTTTCGAACTGGTGCCGGCACGGGCGAATTTTGCACTGGTGATGATCGAACTCACCGCGATCGACTGGCTGCATCTGGCGCAAGGCGGGCATCGGCGCGCGGTATTCAGCGCGAGCGACGGCTGGCGAGGGCAGTGGCGGGTGCCATGAAACAGCACTCTCCTCCCGTCACCCCCGCGCAGGCGGGGGCCCATCGCGCGCACTTCGAAATCGGTATGCGCTGAATGGAAAAAGGCGGCTTCGTCTATATTCTGGCGAGCCGCAAACAGGGCACGCTTTATATCGGTGTCACCGCCGATCTCGTTCGGCGCATATCCCAACATCGCGAGGACCTGACACCGGGTTTCACCACCGAATATGGCGTGAATCGGTTGGTCTGGATGGAGCGCTACGACGATATCGCCAGCGCTATCGGGCGCGAGAAGCAGTTGAAAAAGTCGAACCGGGCGTGGAAGATTCGGCTGATTGAAACGGAGAACCCGGACTGGTTCGATTTGGCGGTTTCCGTTCTTGGGTTTTCACCTTTGCCATCTGCGATGAGTTCGGGCGATGGGCCCCCGCCTTCGCGGGGGTGACGATCTCTTGGTGAATGCCGGCCTTATCTGGTCAGCTTCTTGTACGTCAGCGCCGTTGGCCGGTCCGCCGCATCACCCAGGCGCCGCCGCTTGTCTTCCTCATAGGCTTCAAAATTGCCTTCGAACCATTCGACATGGCTGTTGCCTTCGAACGCCAGGATGTGGGTGGCCAGGCGATCGAGGAAGAAGCGATCGTGGCTGATGACCACGGCGCAGCCTGCAAAGCTTTCCAGCGCTTCTTCGAGCGCGCGCAAGGTTTCGACATCGAGATCGTTGGTCGGTTCATCGAGCAGCAGCACATTGCCGCCCTTTACGAGCATCTTGGCCATATGGACGCGGTTGCGTTCCCCGCCCGACAATTGCCCAACCTTCTTCTGCTGGTCCGGCCCCTTGAAGTTGAAGGCGCCGACATAGGCGCGGGTCAGCACCTCGTTCTTGCCGAAATAGAATTTGTCGTTGCCGCCGGAAATTTCTTCCCAGACGTTTTTGTTCGATTCGAGCGCGTCACGGCTCTGGTCGACATAGGCGAGCTTGACCGTGTCGCCGATGCGGATCGTTCCGGAATCAGGAACTTCCTGGCCGGTGATCATGCGGAACAAGGTCGTCTTGCCGGCGCCGTTCGGGCCGATGATGCCGACGATGCCGCCCGGTGGCAGGCTGAAGCTCAAATTCTCGAACAACAGCTTGTCGCCATAGGATTTGGTGAGGTTGTTGGCCTCGATCACCGTGTTGCCGAGGCGTTCGGGGATCTGGATGAGAATCTGCGCCGAGCCGAGGCGGCGGTTGGCCTGCTTTTCGACGAGTT
>JAAFIT010000514.1 GCA_013298745.1 Sphingomonadales bacterium | reverse complement strand
TCCGACAGATGCGCCGAAATGCCATCGGCCCAGGCGAAGCGTTGCAGGATGCCTCCGGCCAGTTTCGGCACAAAGCTGGCGTCCTGCCCCGGCAGCGCGGCAATCGCGGTCAATTGCTCTGCGGCACTGCCCCCCGGAATCGCCGCCGGGGATTCATAGGTGACGGTCAGGTTGCGAAACCGCCCCTTGTTATCATCGGCACCGAACAGCGCCTCCACGCGGCGATAGCCATGAAACACGGCCGTGCTCTGTGGCCGCCAGCGCGCCGCGGCCAGCGCCGCCGGGCCTTCGAGATGGCCATGATTGCGCACCACATGATGCGGCCCCACCGCCGGACGCAGCGCACCGGACACCAGGTGTTTGAGCGTGGCGACATCATCGCCATCATTGGCGGGCGCTGCCCCGGCCATGATCGCCGCCAGTTCCTCGGGCGCGTTGAGCACCACCCAGCCCTGCGGACGCCGGGCATCGATCCAAACCACCGGCGCCCCCATGTCGAGCGCCAGTGCGATCGTATGGCCGGTGCCGCCGACGAGACTGGTGCTCGCCCCGTCCCAGACCCCGATTATCAGATCGGATTGTTCGATCATGACGTGCGCCGCAAGTTCGACGCGTTCGGACGCGGCAAAGGCATAGGCGCGCGGGCGCAAGCGATCGTCAGGCGCCTCGTGCATCGCCAGATACAGCGCCGCAATCTCGAGATCGCGGTCGGCCAGCGGAAACAATTGCGCCTTTGCGGCAAAACCATCGATCGCTGCCGCTCGCGCGGCACAGCCGGGATCCTGTGGCGCATCGCCAGCGAGCAACGCCCGCGCATCGGCCTCGGTCTCCGGATGGGCATTGACCGCGCGGTTGAGCGCTTCGCCAAAGGGGAGCGGCGCGACAAGCTGCCAGCCGCGCGCCAGTGCTTCGGCGGCGGCGAGCTGATCGACACCATCAACCAGCATCGAATGCAGCCGCGTCGGGGCACCGCCGCCAAGGCCGAGATGCGGCGTTTCCGCGGCAACCGCTTCGGCGACGACATCGAACAGGCGGTTGAGTGTCGCGACGATCGCAGCTTCATGTGCTGCAAAGGCCACGTTGCCGGGGCGATGACCAGTCACGCCCAGCGCCAATCTTATGGCTGGCGGTGGCGGAGCCTGTAGCCCCTGCGGCGGTTCAGCCTGCAACGTTGGTCCCCGAAATCCCCACGGACCAAGACGTAACGCAAGCCACGCGCGGCGTCGAGGGTGCCGGTTCCCTAGCCGGCAGGCGCCGGATCGACCCCATAGGTCCAGGCCAGCCGGAACTGCATCGGCAGGGTTTCCACCAGCACTTGCGCCTGGTGGCCGCCTTCGCCGGCCTTTTGTGCCGTCGCGATTGCCACCGCTGTCGCGGCATCCGCGTCGTCATAATAGCCGTAATTGACGCCCTCGAGATTGACGCGCCACTTGCTGCCTTCGCGGATCACGGCATAGCGGGTAATGGTCATTGGCATGGCCCTTTCGTTGCCGATGACATCGGCAGCCCGCGTCCCGACTTCAAGGGGACTCGACAGCGGTGTCGGATGCCCCATAGATGCCGACGAACAAATTCAGGGGGGATTTCAGATGATTGCCATTCGTCGCACCATGCTCGCTTGCACCGCGCTTGTCGCCGCACTGATGCCGGTGGGCACGCTGGCCGCCGATACCGACCGCGCCGCGATCCGCGCCGCGGTGGACAAGCAATTGCCCGAAAGCGTCGCGCGGATTCAGGACTGGATCAAGCATCCCGGCATCGCTGCCGAAAACTGGCAGATGGATGCCGCGGCCGATTACACCATGGGCCTGTTGAAAGACGCCGGCTTTCAGATGGTCCAGAAGGTGCCGACCAGCGGCCAACCGGGAATCTTCGCCACCCTCGATGCCGGCGCCAAGCGCACCGTCGGCATCTATTTCATGTATGACGTCAAGCAGGTGAACCCGGCCGAATGGTCGAGCCCGCCGTTCGAGGCGCGGCTTGTCGACAAGCCGGGGTTCGGCAAGGTCATCGTCGGGCGCGGCGCCATCAACCAGAAGGGCCCGGAGGCGGCCTTCCTTGCCGCCCTTCACGCCATCCGCGCCGCCGGCAAAAAGCTGCCGGTCAATCTCGTGCTGGTGGCCGAGGGTGAAGAGGAAATCGCGTCGCCGCATTTTCACGAAATCGTCCAGCGGCCCGATGTCATGGCGGCGCTGAAAAAGGCCGATGGCATCATCATTCCCACCGCCTGGCAGGGGCAGAATGGCGCGGTGCAGATCAACCTTGGTTCGAAAGGCCCGCTGGAGTTCCAGCTGATCGCCAGCGGCGAGCGCTGGGGCAAGGGCCCCAAGGGCGATATTCATTCGTCGCAGCACGCCCATGTCGACAGCCCGGTCTGGCATCTGGTGCAGGCGCTCAACACGCTGGTCGAAGCCGATGGCCATACCCCGGCAATCGATGGCTGGTTCGACAATGTCCGGCCGTTGACGCCCCGCGAGAAGGAATTGATCGCGATGACCGCCAAGGCGAGCAACGAGGCCGAAGCCAAGGCCGCGATGGGCGTCAAGATGTGGATCAACGACGAGCCCTGGCAGCAGAC
>JAAFIT010000513.1 GCA_013298745.1 Sphingomonadales bacterium | reverse complement strand
GTTGCGCTTCCCGACGGCGCCGATCTCGCTCTGTCGCCGTCATTGCCTGCGCCCCGATCGAAGGACGGCCTCTCTTAGCCATAGACACACTCCCAGTTTTAGTGAGCCACCAATATAATTTAGTGTGCCGCATAATACAAGTTGATTCGCTTGAAAGGACGGCGTCGCCCACATTCGGTAAGTTTTCCTCGAGCTAGATTGTCCTTTGCCCCTCCTTGCCGAAGCCACCGATTGCCACGTTGACTCCCGACATCAGACGTTCCCGTCCCACCCGATGCAAGCCGTCCGCCACTATCCCTCCAGATGACGTGCAAATGTCGGCTTTTGGTACGCCCCGCCGTCCTGTCGGCTCGATTTGAATTAGGCCTCTGTCCCAGAAAACGTCATTGGCGATGAGCTACAAGCCACGCGAAAAATAGCAGTTTCGGTGCGCTGCCCCTTGCGACGTGAATGGCTTAAAAGCCAACAATTAAGCGATTGCCGCTAGCCCACTTCGTTGCACAATCGACAATAGCCGCAGCGCCGGTCCACCCGGCCGCTTTTTGCCCCGCTCCCAATCCGACACGAGGTTGCGGGACACATTGAGATAAGCCGCAAACACCGGCTGCGATACCGCCTCGCGTTCACGAAGCGCGCGGATTTCCTCCGGCGCCAGCGGGTCGGCCTGGATGAGGCAAGCCTCGTCGAACTGGCGCAGCGTCGTCTTGGACACGATGCCAACGCTCGCGAACCCGGCGACCATCTCATGGACGGCGCCAGCGATCTCGCTCCGGTAAGCTGGTTTTTCAGTCGCCATCTCTCCACACCTCGATCAGCTGGCCCGCCGCAACAAGGCGGGCAATGTCATCCTCGGTCAGCCCCAGCGTCATGCTGGCAGTATCCTTCAGTAGCGCCAGGTCAGCCGGCGCGATGTTGGCCTGGTCGCTTTTGGCGAACCCGAACGCAAACACCGCGCGACTGCCGACCTGGAACAGGATCAGCGTCCGGTAGCCACCCGACCGACCTTGCCCTGGCCTCGCCACCCGCTGCTTGATGACGCCACCGCCAAGGTCGGCGTCGATCAAGCCGCGGTTGGCCCGCTCGATCGCCTCGATCAGCGCCTGGCTGCCGATCCGCTCCTTTGCCGCGAACCGCTGGAACCAGCGGCTCATGAGGATGCGTGTCATTCTGCAGGCGATCCCTGAGACCAGTCCAAAGCATCATACTTAGTCGTAGGGTAAACCTGTGGAAGCCCGTCGTCCATCATCTTTTCGATGGCGTCGGCGATGCGCTGCGAGGCGGTGAGCGCATGTGCGTCGTCGAGGTGGGCATAGCGCAGTGTCGACGACACTTTAGCATGGCCCAACAACCGGCCGACCATCGGGATCGTCTCGGCACGCTGGACGGCGTGGCTGGCGAAGGTGTGGCGGATGTCATGGACGCGCAGGCCCATGATGCCGGCGCGTTCCTGGACCTGGTGCCAATAAGCGCCCACGCTCTTGATCTGCTTGCGCATCTTCCAATTCCAGAACAGCCATTCGATTTTCGGACGTCGAGTTAGCGCCAGATGATCAATCACCGCTCGAGCCTCGGTGCCGAGCCAGACGGTGCGGCGGCCAGTTTTGGCATCGCTCAGCTTGATACGCAGCCCGTGGATATCGGACCATTTGAGGTTGAGGATCTCGCTGTGCCGGCAGCCTGTGAGCAGCAGCAACATGATGGCCGTGGCAAAGCTGGCATGAAGGAGGTTACGTCCGACGCGATCAGCGATAAGAACGGCACCTACATCGCGCATTTGCTCAGGAGTCATGAAGCGCTGGAACTTGCGCGCCCGGTTCTTGCGCTGGCCAGTGCAAGGGTTGGTGTTTTCGAGGCGATAGCCCCATTGCTCGGCCTTGTTGAACATGGCGCGAAGCAGATCGACAACACGATTGGCGCCGCCCGGCCCGCAGCTATCGGTCGCGCGTGCAAACCATCGTGCGATGTCGCCCGGCTCGATGTCGTCGACATACCGGTCCGGGAATTTGCCGTCGATCAGGATGCGCCGATAGACGTCCTGCGATTTACGTGTCGACAGTTTCCATGTCGGCGCGCATTTCTCCCAATACTCTTTGACGAAATCGTCGAACGCTGGCGCATTGCGGATGCGCTTGCGGTCTTCGGCAGGGTCGTTTCCGACAAGCGCGTGGGCGATGACGCGCTTGGCGACACTCGCTGCCATCGCCTGGGTCAACAGGCTCGCCGGGCCGATAGTGATGGTCCGAACCCGGCCGTTCATCCGCGACTGGACGATGTAAACGTTTCGGCCAGAGGCGTAGCGCCGCATTCCGAAGCCTGATTCCATCGTGAACCAGACGGTATCGCGCGGTCGGCCGCGCGTCGGCGGGAATGCCTTTTCATCGACCCCAACATCGGCGAGCGCGCCGGAGACGACGGCTTTCAGCGAGAGCGCGTTCATCGGCCGAGCCCCAGGCAACCGGCGATAGACCCGGAGACGCGCTGCGCAGCGTCCGCCACAGCGCCGTCAGCGACATGCGCATAACGTGCTGTTGTCTCGTGCAGGGCATGGCCAAACAGCTTGCCGATCGTCGCCAATGGCACGCCGTCCATGAT
>JAAFIT010000512.1 GCA_013298745.1 Sphingomonadales bacterium | reverse complement strand
CGCCCGTCCGCAACGCCCTCGCACCGCGTCGGAGCCAGTCCGTATGAACCGGCGTGACGTCTTGTTCGGTGGCGGCATGATCGCCGCGGCAGCTGGTGCCGAGTATCTCCGCCCGCGCGACAGGTTGCTGCTGCTGCCCGACGGCCGCAAGCTGGAGGACATTGTTCCCAAGACCTTGGGGCCCTGGTCCAAGGTTGAATCGGAAGGCTTTGTTCTCCCCAAAACGCCGGGCAGCCTCTCCGACCGGCTGTACAACCAGACGCTCAATCGCTTCTATGTCGCCGACAACCAGGTTCCGGTTATGCTGGTCGTGGCCTATGGCGCCGTCCAGAATGACCTGTTGCAGTTGCACAGGCCGGAAACCTGTTATGCCGCTGTCGGTTTCACGATTTCGGCTTCGAATGTCGCGAGCGTCAGCCTCAGTGAAGCCGCCAAGCTGCCCGTGCGCGAGTTGACGGCCCGATCCGAATCGCGCGTCGAGCCGATCGTTTACTGGACTCGCATCGGTGACGACTTGCCGACCGATGGTCGCGAGCAGCGGATGGTAAAGCTTCGCCAGCAGATGCGGGGCTATTTGTCCGACGGGGTGCTGGTGCGCCTTTCAACCGTCGCCGATCCGACGCCGGAGGTGTTCGCCCAACTCGGACTGTTCGCCAAAACCATGGTTCATGCGATGCAGCCCAAGGATCGCGCGGCTTTTATCGGTCGGCCCCTCGCTGGCAAGCTGACATGACCCCGGAACACTGCCACCCGCCGTCGCGGTTGTGCCCCGGGTTCGGTGTCCCTGCGAAGCCGGCAGCTTCAGCTGTGGTCGTTGGAAAACGGCTGCAGAACGAACCAGATGAAGGCAAGCGTCGAAACGCCGAGCGCAATGGCACCGGCGTGATAGATCCAATCACTATTTTTGATCGCTTCGTTGCCAAGATAGTTGGTGACGGCGCAGCCGACCGCGGCCACCAGATATTGCCAGAGATGATCGCGCGGAGCGCCCTGCGAGCGTTGCAGAAAGAGGACAATAAGCCCGGCAAAGACGATGATCGTCAACCAGTCGTAGGGCGTTTCCATGAGGTCCTCTTGTCCGAAAGCTGGTTCAATACACCATCTTGCAAGGATTGCACTACCGGCATGCGTTTGGCAAAGGCGCTAGGGAAGCCGGCGGTGGAGCAACACGTCGCCTCACCCACTTTTGGTGCAGGCCATTGATTTGGTTATGAACAGTCAGGACATCAAAATCAGCCCGGAGGTCGAGAGCAAGGCGTCGCGCGCCGGCATTCCGCTCGATGTCGCGACCATCGCGGTCAGGCTGCTCGAATTCCTGCTGGTCCTGGTGACGGGCGCGCTGGCCATTGCCGCTGCCCATGATTCGCTCAGCGTTGACGACATCGCCGTACATATCCGCGTTGTCTTCATCACCGCGATCGCCTTTGCCGTGCTGTCCGAAAGCCTCGGCTGTTATGACCTTGACGCGCAGTTTTCGCTGCGGATGGCATGGCAGCGGGTCGCGACGAGTTGGCTGACCTCTGCGCTGTTCATGATGACACTGGGCTTCATGCTCAAGGCCTCGGATGCAGTCTCGCGCGGTTGGGCGGCGAGCTGGTTCATTGGTGGCGGTCTTGTGCTGCTGCTGTCACGCGGTGCCACGACGGTTTGGGTCAGGCGCCTAAAGAACCAGGGCACGTTCAACCAGCGCGTCGCGATTTTCGGGGCAGGCCCACAGGGTATTCGCTTCGCGGATTACGTTCAGTCGCATGATCGTCTGACGATCACGCTGATCGGCTTTTTTGATGATCGTCGCGATGGCCGCGTCCCGGCCACCGCTTCGAACGTGCCGGTGCTCGGCAATCTTTCCGACCTTGTGTCGCTGATCCGCCGCGGTCTGGTCGATCAGGTTGTTGTCGCACTGCCCTGGTCTGCCGAGGATCGTCTGCAACAGGTCGTCAGCCGTCTGGCGCTCACCCCGGTCAAGATCCGCCTTGCCCCAGATCTGGCCAGCTTTGCCTTTGCGCGTCGGCCGATGGTGGTCCTCGGCGATATTCCGATGCTCACGCTGTTCGAGCGGCCGATTTCGGGTGTCGATGCCGGGATCAAATTGATCGAAGACAAGGTTCTCACCCTTCTTATCCTGGTGCTGATCTGGCCGCTGTTGTTGGCGGTCGCGCTGATCATCAAGCTCGATTCGCCGGGCCCGGTGTTCTTCCGCCAGCCGCGCGAAGGCTTCAACAACAAGCCGTTCCGCGTTTACAAGTTCCGCACCATGTTTCAGGACCAGTCGCAGTTCAGCGCCATTCAACAGGCGAGCCGCAGCGACCCGCGTGTCACCCGTATCGGTCGCATTCTGCGGCGCACCAGCATTGATGAATTGCCGCAGTTGTTCAACGTGCTGAACGGTGACATGTCGCTGGTCGGACCGCGGCCGCACGCCGCGTCAACACGGGCGGGTGGACGGCTGTTTTCGGATGTTGTCGCGTCCTATGCGGCACGCCACAAGGTCAAACCCGGCATTACCGGTTGGGCCCAGGTCTGCGGTTGGCGCGGCGAAACCGATACCGAAGACAAGCTGATCAAGCGGCTCGAGCATGACCTGCATTATATCG
>JAAFIT010000511.1 GCA_013298745.1 Sphingomonadales bacterium | reverse complement strand
GGCAGGCGGCGATCAACGCGTTCAGATCGGCGGCACACCAATCGGGCTTGCGGGTCTGGTGCATGATCAGCCGGATCAGATCGGCGTTGTAGACGCCCTTGGCATAGATTTTCACTGGCGGGATGCGGACGCCTTCCTCGAAGATCGCCCGCGCGTCGATCGGCATGGAGCCTGCAACCTTGCCGCCGATATCGCTCTGGTGGCCGAACATCGCCGTCCAGGCGACGAGCCGCCCGCCGCGATAGACCGGCAGCAGCACCAGCCAGTCGTTCGAATGGCTGACCGCGCCTTCGCAGCTATAGGGATCGGACAGGAGGATCATGTCGCCCTCCTCGATGGTGCCGTCAAAGCCGCGCAAAAAGCCGTCGATGAAGCTGCCGAACTGGCCGACGATCATTTGGCCACGCGGGTTGGCGATCAGCGGAAAGGCATCGCCCTGCTCGCGGATGCCCGGCGACATGGCGGTGCGCACCAGCGTGGCGTCCATTTCGATGCGCGCATTGCGCAGGGCATTCTCGACGATATCGAGGGTGACAGGGTCGATTTTGACCGGGGCAAAGGCTGCCGGGTTGGTTTCGATGATCTGGGCGGGCATCGGTCTTCCCCTCAGGCCGGATTGATCAAGAGATTGCCGAAATCATCGACGGTGGCGGCATGGCCGAGGTGCACCAGCGTCGTCGAATCCATTTCGGTGACGATGGCGGGGCCGGGGACGATATCGCCGGCGCGAAGCTTGCTGCGGTCATAGATCACTGCCGGCCGCGCCGCGCCATCCATCCACACTTCGTGATCGCGAACCTTTGCCGCGATGGGGTTGCCATCGCCCTTGGCAATGCGTTCCGCCTCGACATTCGCGGCCTTGCCGAGCGCCACGACCCGGATGTTGACGAGCTCCTGCGGCACCGAAAGGTTGAAGGTGAACAGCCGCTTGTGCTCGGCATCGAAGCGTGCGGTCAGATCGGCGATCGTCGATCCCTGCGGCGAGAACAGCGGCACTTCGAACGCCTGACCGGCGTAGCGAATATCGATTTCCACCCGCAGCTCCTGGTCGCCCGGCGGCACCCCTTCGGCGGCAAGCTCGGCGACGACCTGGGCGATGATCTCCTCGATCACCGCGCCGACTTCGGCGTCATTGGTCTGCGTCACCAGCTTGTTGAAGCTGCGCTGTGCGTCCACCCGCAACCGCGTCGTCGCATCGCCATAGGCGCACAAAACGCCCGGCGACGGCGGGATGATCACCGGCCAGCTGCCCATCAGCGTGCCCATGGCGTTGCCATGCAGCGGCCCGGCGCCGCCGAATGCCATCAGCGCGAAATCCCGCGGGTCATAGCCTTGCGAGATCGAGACCAGCCGCAGCGCGCCGTACATCGTCTCGTTGACGATCGCGACGATACCCGCAGCCGCCTCCATCAACGACAGGCCAAGCGCATCGGCGACGGTTTGTACGCTGCGCCGCGCCGCCTCGCGATCGAGCTTGAAGGTGCCGCCGAGCAGGTTTTCGGGCAGGTAACCAAGGACGACATTGGCGTCGGTGACCGTCGGCAGCTCGCCGCCGCGGCCATAGGCGGCGGGACCCGGCACGGCGCCAGCCGATTGCGGGCCGACGCGCAGTGCCTTGGTCAATTCCGGCACGCTGGCGATCGAGCCGCCACCGGCGCCGACGGTCTTCACATCGAGCGAGGACGCGCGCACCGTCAGATGCCCGACGCTGGTTTCACGCCGCAACCGCGCCTGATAATCCTCGATCAGCGCGACATCGGTGCTGGTGCCGCCCATGTCGAGCGTCAGCACATTGGGATGGCCGCTGTTCTTGGCGATCCACACGGCGCCGGCAACACCACCGGCCGGGCCGGACATCAGCAGATTGACCGGCGCATTGCGGCTCTTTTCGGCCGACATCAGCCCGCCGTCCGAGCGCAGCAGCGACAGTTTCGCCGGCGTCCCCCAATTGGTCAGCTCGCGCTCCAGATTGCCGACATAACGCGACACGGTCGGCCGCACCGCACTGTTGGCGACGGTCGTGAGGGTCCGCTCATATTCCTGCATTTCGGGCAGAATATCGGCGCTGATGCTCACGGGGATGCCCGGCAATTCCTCGGCACAAATCGCGGCGACGCGGCGCTCGTGCGCGTCGTTCATGTAACTGTTGATCAGGCAGACGGTGATCGCCTCGACCTTTTCCTCGGCCAGCCGTTTCAGGTTGAGCCGCAACTGCGCTTCATCGAGTGGCCGGACAATTGCACCATCGGCACCGATCCGCTCGGGCGCCTCGATGGTGGCTTCCAGCGGCGCCATCGGCTCGGGCTTGGGCCAGATGATCCACGCCGCCAACCCGCCGGGCACCAGGCTGCGGGCGATCTGCAGGACATGGCGATAGCCTTCGGTAACGATCAGGCCGACGCGGGCGATCTTGTGCTCCAGAACGGCATTGGTGGCGACGGTGGTGCCGTGCAGGAACAGCGCCAGCTCTTCGGGCTTGATGCCGGCCTTGCCGCACAGCTGCCGAGCCCCGGCGATGACCGCTTCGGACGGATCGTGCGGGGTGGATGGCACCTTGTCGCGAAAGGTGCGGCCGGTCGCATCATCAATGACCAGCAGA
>JAAFIT010000509.1 GCA_013298745.1 Sphingomonadales bacterium | reverse complement strand
CAGCCGCGCAATGCCGATGGCAGCTTCCGGATCCCGCTCTACATGGTGATCAGTGCGGTCTCCCCCGACACCATGAAATTCGCCTTCGATCAATCCAGCGGCGGCAAGCTGTCGCTCGATGCCGATGCGGCAGGCACGATCGCTGCCGGCACCGGAATGAAGCTGGAAAGCAAGACCAACCAGTCGTTCGTTCTCGCCCGCACCGGCACGGCGCCGCGCCAGTTCGTCGCCGCGAACATCGTCAGGCTCGAAACCGCCGATCCCAACACCGAAGTGTCCGCGACACCCTATCACGACCTGCAGTGGAAGCCGCTGCCCGCCGACACACCGGTCTTTGCGACCATGGCGCCAAAAAAATGAAGACATCGCCGGCCGTGCTGCTCCTGGCGGCCGCGCTGGCGACCCCGACGGCCGCTGCATCCAATGACGAGCCCTGCGGTGCCGGCCGAAGTCCCGGCCGGCATCTTTATGCCTTTGCGTATTTCTATGACGGCACGGCCGATCCAGCGACAAAGCGGGTCATCGGCAATGCCTTTGCCATCCATGCGGTTGCCCTGACCAAATGTGATCCGGACGCCGAGTGTGAGGCGACCGGCCAGTCGCAATGGCGGATGCTGTTCGCAACAGCGGCACATGTCATCAAGGATGTCTGCCAGCTGCAGAAATCGACGCCGGCCGGCACCATCAAGCTCGTGGTACCAGCCAAGCCCAACAAGGAAGGTCGCGATACTGTCCGCATCGTCATCGACGAGCGCTTCTGCGCCCAGAATGCCGAAGCCGAAAACTATGCCAACAACCTCTTCACCATCGCGCGCGACGATGGACGCGCCACCAGCGCCAAGACCTTGCGCGATGATGATATTCGCAAGAATTCCGATCAGTGGTTCTTTTCCGCCGACATCCAGACGTCCGACCGCGACATCGTTTTGCCGGTGATGATGGGGCCGCTGCGCAAGCCCGGCGCCGACTCCGAAGGCATTCCGTTGCGCTTTTCCGCCTTTCAGAACGCGCCAGCCGATGACAGCACGCAGGTCGAGGAAGGCGTGTGGTGGACGCGGTCGAAACAGGATTACCGCTTCACGGCCGATGCACTGGCATCGGTTTATGACGCCACTGGCTGGACCACGCTGAAGGGCGCATCGGGGTCACCGGTGCTCGAAGTGCTCGCCAACGGCACCCAGGTTCGGGCCATCGGCATCACCACCCAATTTGCCTATGTCGGATGCAGCAAGGCGGCGGGAGCGACCCGCACCACGACAAGCGATGAGGAACTGACCGACACCGAGGACGACCCCAACGCGCTGATCCTCAACGATCTGGCGCGGTGCCTCAATGATCCCACCACCGGCGCGCGTGCCAGCGGCAAGACAACCTCCTTTGTGCCGGTTCTGCGCTTTCCACCGCAGTTGCGCGATCAATTCATCCGCCTGAGCGTCGGCAGCGCCACGCCGGCACCCTATAGCTGGACGCGCTCCCCGGAGTTGCTGGCGGCGTTGCGGGCGCTGGTGCGCAGCCGCCAGAACGAAGCAAGCCTCGAGCAGCAGCAAAAGATCGGCGAAGCCATCAGGCTGTTGGCGAGCGACATCCCGCCCCATGAGATGGCGTTCATGCTCTCGGGCCTCGCCAGCAATCCGCGCAATGCCGTCTCACCCGACCTGCTGTCGGTCAGCGGCTGCCCGCGGATCGAACCAAGCTTCGGGACCGCGCGATGATCGATGACGGCACCCTGTTTCGGCTCGGCCTCGTCGGACTGGCCGCCGCAGCGCTGGCCAGCGCTGCTGCCGCCGAGGAGGCCGAAAAGGCCGTCGGGCCGTCGGTGGCTGGAGATCCCAGCTGCGCGCTGACACCGGTGGTGATGACCGCCGGCACAGGCGGGACCCAGACGGTGACGGCGGTGCTGGAAAACCGTTCGGGCACGCTGGTGCGCGATGGCGTCGCCGCACTGCCGCTTTCCGGCCAGCCCGGACTCGTCGTAATCGACGCGCGATGGGCTGACGCAGCCCGTAGCACCGGCCCCGATATCGAAATTGTCCAGTGCGAGGCCGCCAATGCGGCGGCGCTGTTGCCGGAAGGCGTCAAGGTCAAGCCGACCCGCGGCCTGCTCGGCAGCCTGGCGCGCGCCGTCGAAGGCGATGAGGTCGTCACGGCGGCACCGCGGCCACGCCGGCTTGATCGCTCCTATGAACGCAACGTCGCCGCGAAGGGCCAGCCGGCGCGCAGCCGCGCGGCACTAACGCTCTCAAGCAAGACAAATTATGTCGTTCTGATCGGCGGCGCCCCGCCCGGCACCGGCTTTACCGCCAGCATCCTGCGTCCCGGTGACGACCGACCGCCGACGCAGCCGCTGCAACTGCCGGTGACGCGCGGCACGATCGACGCCAGGAGCGTGCGCCAGAACGCCTCGCTGCGGCCCTATGCGCTTTATGATCTGAAGGTCGATAGTGAAGGTCCGGTGCTGTTTCGCGGTACCGCGACCAGCCCGTTGTTCCTCGAAGTCGGCGATATCTCCGATGATGGTGCTTATGACTGGTTCGGCCTGCGCCGCGCCGGAACACCGGGCAACGCCGATGCCGAAGTCGAACGGTTGATGCTCTGGCGC
>JAAFIT010000051.1 GCA_013298745.1 Sphingomonadales bacterium | reverse complement strand
GCCTATGAACCGACGCGACTGTTCGCCGACCAGGTGCTTAAGCGCATGGGCATCACGACGCAGTATTTCGATCCCAGTATCGGCGCTGGCATTGAAGCACTGATCCAGCCCAATACCAGCGCGATCTTGCTCGAATCGCCGGGCTCATTGACCTTCGAGATTCAGGATGTACCGGCAATCACCCGCGTGGCGCGGGCGCGCGGCGTTGTGACAATGCTCGACAACACCTGGGCGACGCCGTTGCGCATGCAGCCACTGGCGCTCGGCTGCGACATCAGCCTGCACGCGCTGACCAAATATGTCGGCGGCCATAGTGATCTGATGATGGGGTCGGCAACCGCGACCAAGGCGCTGCTGCCGCGGCTGAAGGCGGCGACCTATCGGCTGGGCCATACCGTGTCACCCGACGATGCGGCGCTGGCGTTGCGCGGCCTGCGAACCATGGCACTGCGGCTTGATCGGCAGGAGGCCAGCGCGCTGGCAATCGCGCGCTGGCTGGAGGCGCAACCGGCGGTCGATCGCGTTCTGCATCCGGCGCTGCCCAGCCATCTGGGCCATAAGCTGTGGCAGCGTGATTTCACCGGGTCATCGGGGCTGTTCTCGTTCGTTCTGAAGCGCGGCACACGGCAACAGTTGGGCGCACTGATCGATGATCTGGCGCATTTCGGCATCGGCTTTTCCTGGGGTGGTTTTGAATCGCTGGCGCTGCCGGTGCGGATCGATGGCTGCCGCAGTGTCACCACCCTGCCCTTCAGCGGCCCCTTTGTGCGGCTGTCGATCGGCCTTGAGGATCCGGATGATCTGATCGCCGATCTGGCAGAAGGTTTGGCACGATATGAAGCGCAGTTTTAGGATCCTGTGGCGCGTTCTGCTGACGCTGGCGCTGCTGCTGGCGACGCTGTGGGGCACATCGGCTTTGTGGGCGCGCCTGCCATTTGCCGACATGGGCCGTGGCGCGCTGGCTGCAGGTTTTGCCATCGGCATGCTGCTGGCAATTGCGCAATTGTGGCGCGGAAAACTAGGCGGCGCTATCGGCATCACGGCGGCGCTTTGGCTGCCGCTGCTCGGCTGGTGGGCAACGATCCTGCCCTCCAATAATCGCGATTGGCAGCCCGATGTGGCGCATGTCGCGGCTGCCAGCATCGACGGCGATGTGTTGACGGTGCGCAATGTGCGCAACTTCAACTGGCGCAGCGACACCGACTTCGATGAGCGGTGGGAAACCCGGCAATATCATCTCAGCCAATTGCAGGGCGCCGATCTCTTCCTGTCCTATTGGGCCGGCGAATCGATTGCCCATGCCATCGTCAGCTTCGATTTTGCCGACAGCGATCCGCTCGCCTTCTCGATCGAGATCCGCAAGGAGAAGGGCGAAGCCTATTCGGCAACCGCCGGCTTCTTTAAAACCTATGAGCTTGCCGTCATCGCTGCCGATGAACGCGATGTCGTCAAGGTGCGTAGCACGGTGCGCGGCGAGGACGTGCGGATTTTCCGGCTCGACATGCAGCGTGAAACGGCGCTCGGCCTGCTCAATCAGTATGTGCTTCTGGCGAATGATGTGCACGCGCAGCCGCGCTGGTACAACACGCTGACCGCCAATTGCACGACGATGATCTTCGGCATGGCACGGCGCCTCGACCCGCGAACCCGGCTCGATTGGCGCATCCTGCTGCCTGGGCAGTTGCCGTCCTATTTGCGGGATCGTGAGTTCGTCAGCCGCGACGTGCCACTCGCCGATTTGATCGCTGCGGCCCGGATCGGCCCGCGCGCCGCAGCACCGCCGCCGGATCCCGAATTTTCGGAGCGAATCCGGCAGGGCGTGCCTTATCCGGCCGGGGCTAGATCAGACAGCTGATTCCCGATTTGACGACTTCGGCCACCAGCACTTCGTCACCGGGCTTGTTCAGCGTGGCAGCGATATCATTCACCGACATCCGGCCCATCCGGTCACGGTTGAGGCGGCCGATTTCGCCGAGCCGTTGCAACTGGCTGACGCTGAGCCGCGACTGCAACCGGTCCCCCATGCAACGCGCCTGCGCCGGTGGCACGCCATAGTCAGTGAGCTTCTTGGTGATCTGCTGCGACGGCGTCGCGCAGGCGGCGAGCAGCGCCAATACGGCGAGCGAAAGATGGCGTGGCGACATGTCGGCGGCTCCTTAGCGTCTGCCGTCCTCTTGCCACGACGGTCGCCACCGCGACAAGATGCCGACACGCCATGGCGTGCAAAGTGCGGCGACCCTGACTATAAGGCCGCATGACCGCGCTCGCCCAGCTTCCCCATATCAATGTCTGGCAGGGTTTCCTTGTCGCGCTGCTCGTTGTCAGCGTGATGGAGATCGTCGCTATCGTCTCGCACCGCTGGGTGATGCATGGCTTTCTCTGGTCGCTGCACAAATCCCACCACGAACCGCGCACCGGGCATTTCGAAAAGAATGACTGGTTTGCCGTCATGGGCGCGGTGCCGTCGATCATCCTGCTGGTCATCGGTACCAGCCAGAATATCCCGATGATTACCGCCATCGGTGCCGGCATCACCGCCTATGGCGCCATTTATTTCGGCTTCCATGACATTCTGGTGCACCGGCGCCTGAAGCACAGCTGGAACCCCCAGCAGCGTTATCTCAAGCGCATTGTCCAGGCGCATCGGCTGCACCATGTTGTCGAATCGAAAGATGGGACCGTCAGCTTCGGCTTTCTCTATGCTCCGCCGATCCGCGCGCTCAAGGCGCAGCTCGAAGCCAATGGCAAAGGCAAGATCCGCTCGTCAGCCAAGATGCGGGCGGAAATGGACCTGCTCGATAACGCCGAGCATTGGGCGCGCTGACCAGCCCAGCCTGCGGTTGCCTCTGGCGGCTGGGGCCATCGTCCCCAGACCTCGATCAGATGCGTGGGCGAGTCCATAGCCCTTCACGCGGCGGCCCCGGTAGCGGCCAGCGCTGATTGCGGCTGAGTGTTTCGGCCAACGCCAAAGACACGGCCTGCAGCTTTTCGGGCTTGCTCGTGCTCATGCGCGACGCCAACCCGTCGGCACCAGCATCACGCACCTTGCGGCCGATGCCGCCATAGATTCGCGCTGCAGCCAGCACCGCCCATGCCGCCCGCCACGACAACGCCGGGGTGCCATGACGCGCCGATTCTTCATACTCCTCGGCGGCAAAGACCAACCGCGCCACCAGCCGCGACAACTGGCGACGATGGGCCGGAAAGGCAAAGCTGTTTGGCGCCAGACCGACGCTGATAAGCCAGTCATCGGGGATGTAGCGGCGACCATTGGAGGCATCTTCGATGACATCGCGGGCGATATTGTTGAGCTGAAACGCCATACCGAGATCGCAGGCGCGATCGAGCGTTGCCTCATCATCGGGCGAAACCCCCATGATGATTGCCATCATCACACCGACACAGCCAGCGACATGATAGCAATAGGCGAGCGTATCGTCGAAAGTGAGGAAGGGCCGTTCTTCCATGTCGATGCGAAAGCCATGGATGAGATCGCGCGGATAGCGCGCCGGCATGCCGGTTTCGCGCACCACCTGCGCCAGCGCGTCATAGGCCGGATCGCCCGTCGGCTCGCCGGCCAGCGCCATTTCGGTGAGGCGTTCGACTTCGGCCAGCCGTTCCGCGGGCGGACGCGTATCGTCATTGCGGCCCTGGCCGAGCACCTGGCCGTCGATCACATCATCCGTGTGACGGCACCAGGCGTACAGCAGCATCGCCCGATCGCGGGTGACCGGATCGAAGAGCTGCGAGGCGAGCGAAAAGCTTTTCGATCCGCGCGCGATCGCCGCGCGGGCATGGCCGAGAACATCGGTCACGCCATTCCCAATTCGTACTTGATCAGCGTCGTCATCGCCCGCAGCACTGGCAATGGCGGCTTGCCGCTGAGGATGGTCCGCCAATCGCGCAATTCGGGGCGGGCGGCGTAGAAGCGTCCGACAAGGGCTTCATCATGCTCGTAGAAGCGCTCGAGGACGCGATAACGTTCGTCGGGCAGCGCCGCGAGGAACAGCATGCGGTTAAGCAGTCGGTACATCCCGCGCGATTTCCAGGCGTCGACGCTGTGGCGGCGCACGGCAGCATAGATCGACGGCGCATCAAGCACCGGCAAGGACGCGACCAGATCGGCGATCTGCACGGCGTCGGGGAAGCTGTAGCCGGTGACTGGATGGAACATCCCCGAACGCAAGCCGACTCGCGGTACGCCAGCTTCGCCTTCATCCCAGAAAGCGTCGATATTGCCGCCGATGCCCAGCGGCAGGATGCCGAACTCCTCGCGATGCGTCGCGGTGATCGTCCAGCCCTGCGAGGCGGCATAATCCGAAAGGTGCTGGCGCAGCAGTTCAAGCGAAAGATCGGCGCCATCGCTGAAATAGGTATCTTCGATCAGCACCCGCGTCGGCCCGAACGGCAGCGTGTAGACAAAGCGATAGCCGTCGCGCTGCGGAACGGTCGCGTCCATGATGATCGGGCCCGTCAGGCCGTGTGGCTCGGCAAGTTCGACTTCGAGGCCAAGGAATTTTTGCCAGCGTAGATCGAGAGCCTTGGTCGGCCCCTGCCCGCGCCCATCGATCACCGCGGCCGCCGTCAGCACACGCTGGTCAGCAAGGGTGACGCTGGTTGGGGAGATCGCGACGACTGGAACACCGGTAATGATCGCAGAAGGCGGTAGAGCTGCCGCAACTTCTGCGGCAAGCCGTTCCGACGTGGCGCTGCCATAGCCGGCATTGAGGCGACGCTGGAGATGCGGAAAGCGCACTTCGTAATGCGACCAGCGATGTTCGAACAGCGGCGCTGTCCATTGCTGTTGTTCGGCAGACAGATCGCCGGTGAACGACGACCAAGTGTGGTTGCCGCCGAGCACGGGCCCTGATTCGACGATAGCAACACGCACATCAGGGCGCACGGCCGCCAATCGCAAGGCGATCAGGCCATTGGCGAGTCCACCGCCTGCCAGGATGATGTCGAAATCCACGCCACTGTCATAGGCAAGGCCGCGCCGCTGCGAAAGCCCGCCCGCGTCACCACGCCACGGATTGATTGCCACTGCGTCGCAAAAGCCGGTCATTGCCCTTGATGATGGCTTTGCGTATCACGGCTCCGTAAAGAGGAGACGTGCGATGAACGCGCCTGCCAAGGCTTCGGCCTTTGTTCCCGATAATCTGCCAGAACCCAGCTTTGAAGACCTGGCCCATCTGCCCGGCATGCAGCCAGCGCGGATCAAGATGCTGCGCACCATCAAGTTTCTGCAGGACCCTTTGAAACGTAGCCAGGACATGGTCGAGGACTATGGCCGGGTGTTTCGCCGCCAGGATTTCGGCGGCTGGGGCGTTTCGATGGTCGGCCCCGAAGCCAATGAACTGGTGCTGTTCAACAAGGACAAGATTTTTTCATCGGCGCTCGGCTGGAACCCGGTGCTCGAAAACCTGTTTCCGCACGGCCTGATGCTGATGGATGGCGACGAGCATCGCATCCACCGCAAGGCACTGTCGGTGGCGTTCAAGACCGAGCCGATGCGGCACTATCTTGGCGAGCTTAACAGCGGTATCGAACGCGGTATCGCCGGCTGGCCGGGTGCACCTGAATTCAAATTCTATCCCGCGATCAAGGCGTTGACGCTCGATCTGGCGGCAGCGTCATTCCTTGGCGTGCCATGGGGCCCCGACGCGCAAAAGATCAATCGGGCATTTGTCGACATGGTGCTGGCGTCGGTCGCCATTGTTCGCAAACCGCTGCCGCTGACGCAGATGCGCCGCGGCGTGAAGGGTCGCGAATTCATGTCGGCATTCTTCGGCCGCGAAATTCCCAAGCGTCGGGGTGTGACCGGCGACGACATCTTCACCCAGATTTGCAACACCACCGACGATGACGGTGCGCTGCTAAGCGATCAGGCGATCATCGATCACATGAACTTCCTGATGATGGCGGCGCATGACACGACCACATCGTCGATCAGTTCGACGGTGCACTTCCTCGGCACCCATCCCGAATGGCAGGACAAGATTCGCGCAGACATCGCAGCGATCAAGGCCAAGACAGGTGGACCGCTGACCTATGAAACGCTCGGCGACATGGAAACCATGGAATTGGTGTTCAAGGAATCGCTGCGACTGATCCCGCCGGTGCCATCGATGCCGCGCCGCGCGGTGAAGGATTTCGTATTCATGAACCACCGGATTCCGGCGGGTTCGCATGTCGGCATCAACCAGATGGTCTCGCATCGCCTGCCCGACATCTGGCCAGATCCGGAACGCTTCGATCCGCTGCGATTCACCGCCGAAAACAGCAAGGGCCGGCATAAATATGCCTGGGTGCCCTTTGGCGGCGGCGGTCACATGTGCCTCGGGCTGCACTTTGCGTACATGCAGGTAAAGAGCTTCTTCTTCCACCTGCTTGCCGATAATCGCATTGTCTTGTCAGATAATTATCGCTCTGAATTCAACATGTTCCCGATCCCCAAGCCGAAGGACGGCCTGCCGCTCCGAATTGAGCGACTCTAGTGGTGGCAATAAAACGGCGTTGGCCGCGACGCCTCGGCATTGGTCTTCTGGCCTTGACCGCGGTCTCGGGCGGGCTGTGGTTGGCCTTTCGGGTCGAGGACATTCCCGTGGCAACGCTTCGCGCCAAATATGGCAGCGTGGACTCGCAGTACATCGAACTGGCGCCGGGTACGATCATCCATATACGCGACCAAGGCCCGCGCGATGGCTTTCCGGTCGTTCTTCTCCACGGATCCAATGCGTCGCTGCACAGCTGGGAGCCCTGGGTGGAGCGGCTGAAGGGGAAGTACCGCGTTATCACCTTCGATTTCCCGGCTCATGGACTTTCCGGGCCGGTGCCTTCACGCAATTATTCCAGCGACGCCTATGTAGAGATCACCGAGAAGGTGGTGGCACATCTCGGGCTGCAACGCTTCGCGCTGGGCGGCAACTCCATGGGCGGCGGCATCGCCTGGCGGTACACAGCAGCACATCCCGACAAGGTGGCGGCGTTGATCCTTGTCGACGCCGCCGGCCGACCGCCGACCAAACCGAATGAATCGATGCCGCTTGGCTTTCGCATCGCCAACACACCGATCCTTCGCGATATTGCCGCGACCGTGACGCCGCGAAGCCTCTTGGAGAGCTCGTTCAAGCAATCTGTTTCGGTGCAAAGCATCGCGACGCCGGCAATGATCGACCGCTATTGGGAGCTTTTGCGCTACCCAGGCAACCGGCAGGCGACACTCGACCGTTTTGGCGGCTATCGGCCAGCGGTACAGACCGACGCCTTGCGAGCGGTAACGGCACCGACGCTGATCCTTTGGGGTCGCGATGACAAGGTTATTCCGGTTGAGTCCGCCGCTTGGTTCTCGCAACAGCTTCCGAACGCACGCGTTACGATCCTGGAGGATGTTGGCCATATCCCGATGGAGGAAGCCCCCGACCGCGCGTTGGCCCCCGTGCTGGCCTTGTTGGCATCGCTGCCGGAATCAGGTGCATTACAGTCACAGTAATTTGCTTGCGTAGTCATTTGGGATCGAAGCATTAGCCGGAGCATTGGTCTCAAATCGCAGGTTCAAAACCGGGCGCGCCAACCGAACATTCCCGAATGCTGCTATTTTTGCTGGCGATCGCTTCGGGCCCCGATTTCGTCCAGCGGAAGAGTCATGATCGAGACTTGTTGTCGATCGCCTGTACCGTCGCGCTATTCCCAACGAGCAATCTTGGACGATCAGGATTATTGCAACGCCATCAGCGCGCCTGCTCCCGGTCTAACCATGAATGCCCACCTGAATCGACAGAAACAGGGTGGCCCCATCGAGCGGGCACAAAAAAAGGGCCGCCCCGAAGGGCGGCCCGATCTTGTTGTGGCCGAGACGATTACTGCGGTGTGCAGTTGGTCAGGTTCGGCTGCGGCGCACCGCTGAAGGTGATTTCCACACGACGGTTCTGCGGTTCGCGAACGTTGTCGGGGGTTTCGACCAGCAGACGGGTCTGACCGAAGGCTTCGGTGACCATAGCGGCTTCGGGAACACCCTTGCCAGCAAGGTAAGCCTTCACAGCGTCAGCGCGGCGCTGCGACAGACGCATGTTGTAGTCAGCATTACCCGAGGTGTCGGTGTGACCAGCGAGAGCAACATTGGCCTGGCCCGTTGCCTTGAACTGCTCAGCAGCACGATCGAGGATCAGAGCGGCGTCAGCCGTGATCAACGACTTGTCCCAATCGAAGAACACCAGGAACGGACCCGGGGTCACAGCAGCCGGCGGGCACGGCGGCAGCGGCGGCGGCGGCGGCGGCGGCGCGGCGCAGTTGCAATCGACCGGCTCGAAGAAGTTATAAGCCAGCGTGAACATCAGGCTGTGGCTGCGATAGTTGGTCTGCGTCGCCAGGCCATTGGTGGTGAAGGTGTCAACGTTATCAACGTTGAAGAAACGATACTTCAAACCAATGTCGACATGATCGGAAATCGGCTTGTAAACGCCGGCGAGGACCTGCCACGCAACACCGGTATCGCTGTCATCGATGAAGCTGGCACCGCCACCGACCAGTGCATAATTAGCATGCTGGACGCGAGCGATACCGACACCGGCACCGATGTAGGCGCCAAGGTCGGTGCCCTGGCCGCCGGCATCATAGTAACCGTTTGCCATGAACGAGAGGACGCGTGCGTCGCCATCGGCAGCGTTACGCGTTCCCAAGGCCGGAACCGAAGGCATCACCGTGGTCGCCGGGGCTGTCGGGATACCGAACGGAATTGCCGGAACAGCCTGCTCGACAATCATGTTGTCGATGGAGTTGGCCTTGTACGCCACTTCGAATTCAGCACGGAACTTGCCGAAATCATAGCCGATATTGCCACCGACATCATAGCCGATCTTGTGGCGGGCGCGGATGCCATCCTGCGAAACCTGAGTCTGCGCGGCATTGCGAATGTCGAACAGCTGGTTCTGCATCAGGTTCGGACCGAGTTCGAGGCCGATGTACCAAGCCTGATCCTTTGCCAGAACCGGGCTGCTGAGCGCCGTCGTGCCGAGCACGATTGCTGCTGCGAGTGTACGCATTGTCATCCCGTTATAACTCCATCTGTGAACTTCACTTGAACAACTTCTAGCCCAGTCCGCTGGACCGGCGCAAGCAGCGATTAGAGCACTCTGTTGCTTGCGCGCCACAGTGACGAAGGGAATGAGAGGCAAACGCTGCTTGAACTGTTCAAATAATGACACTTTGATGGCGCAAAGCAACCAGCAATTCTGCCAAGGCTGCCCGACATTCCGTATCAACGGTCGCACCGCCAACGGGTGCAGCAACATTTGCCGGCGCAGCAGCAAGGACCGTGCGACCGGCAATCAACAACCCCTGCGTCGGCCAGCCCCCGATCAGCCAGCCTTCATCCGCATAAACCGCAAACTGTTGCTCGTCCGCCACCCAGGCCACGCAGCCGGGCTTTGGGCCCGCCATGGTCCAACCGAAGCCATCGAAGCTCGCCACCTGTCCGGCCATGCCGCTCCACGCACCAGTCGGTGATGTGCCTATAATATAAGCATCACCGGCCAGTGGCTCCGCGGGTGGCTGGGCAATCCCGCGGCTGAGAACGGCAAGGTGCAGCAATCGGTCGATTGCGCCGATCGCCTCATTATGGGTAATTTCCTTTTGTGCTTGCCCCGATGCCAGCAAGGGCAGCGCCCACCGAATCGTTTCGTCCATAAGACCTCCATGCGATCAGATTGTGATGCGGATTGTGGCGGCAGCACCGGGTCCGATTGCGGCGCTCAACTGTGAAACCCTGATATCGACAACGCTGCCATCGCCATCGAAGACCCGATCAGCCGATGGATAGGCAAAGACAGCCGACGTCACGTCGACCTGCCGGACAAGGCGGCCATCGAGGTGTACATCGACACGATAGACTTCGCGATCCTCCCCGATCGGTGCATCGACGAAGTCAATCCAGGCAAAGCCCGACCGGCTCCGTCGAATCCAGCTGACAATTATGTCGCCTTCGTCGCGATGCGCCCGCAGGTGTACCGGTGCAAGTGGCCGCAACGCGTTGCCGGCAATTGTAAAATCCGTGTCTGTCGTAGCCGCATCGCCGCCGCCTGCGGGCCGCGCCAGGCCGGACCGCCCCATTGAATCCAGAGCGAAATCCGCAGACAGCATGCGGGCTGAATCGAGCAAAACGAAACGTTCGGCATTCTGGTGCGCCCCGATCATGGCTTCAGTGCCGCGACGGCCGCGCAGCAGCCGTGAAAGACGAAATCGCCGAGGCGCCAGC
>JAAFIT010000510.1 GCA_013298745.1 Sphingomonadales bacterium | reverse complement strand
AAGGCATCGGTCGAGGCAACCTCGGGGTCGTCGTCGCAGATCGCCCTCACCAGCGCGACGCCTTTGGCCTTCGGCATCAAGGCGGCACAATTGTTCCTGGACGGCCGCAAATTGAGCAGCCGCCCGGCCGACGCCGAGGGCGTGAAGCTGGAAAGCAACCTGCTGTTCGAGGATAATCCTGAACCGATCACGCTTGATCCCGATTTCGTCGTCGCAGGCTAATCGACGCCGGGCAGCAATTCTCCTATGGAGGCGGCGCAAGGGGTCAGCCGCGCGTGTTCGATATCTTCATTTCCTATAACCGGCAGGACCAGGCGGTTGCCCGGCGCTATGCCGAGGCGCTGACGGCCGCCGGCTTCAGCGTCTGGTGGGACGTGACGCTGCGGTCGGGCGAAGCCTATGACGAGGTGACCGAAAAGGCGCTGCGCACCGCCGGCGCCGTGCTGGTGCTGTGGTCGCCGCGATCGGTGGTGTCGCGCTGGGTGCGCGCCGAAGCGACGATCGCCGATCGCATCGGCACACTGGTGCCGGTCACCATCGAAGCCTGTCAGCGGCCGATCATGTTCGAACTGACCCAGACCGCCGACATGACGCACTGGCACGGCAACACCGACGATCCGGCCTGGCAGACACTGATTTCCGATCTGACGCTTTTCATCGGCAAGACCGAGTTGGAAGCCGCGGCGCTGCCGATATCGCGCAGCGCCAAAGCTGTCGTCGAAACCATCCCGACGTTGGCCGTGCTGCCCTTCGACAATCTGTCGGGCGATGCCGAAATGGCCTATTTCTCCGATGGCGTCAGCGAGGAGATTCTTTGCACCATTGCCCGCGCCAAGGGCCTGCGCGTCATCGGCAAGACCTCCAGCTTCCGGTTTCGCGGCGCCGACAAGACGACGCGCAATATCGTCGAGGAGCTTGGCGCGACGCACATGCTCGATGGCTCGGTCCGCCGTGCCGGTCAGGCCATCCGGGTCACGGTCCAGTTGGTCGATACCGCCAGCCAACTGACCTTGTGGAGCCAGCGCTACGACCGGGCGCTGACCGATATCTTTGCCCTGCAGGACGAAATCGCCGCCGCGATTGCCGATGAGCTCGACAGCCATTTCACCCCGGCCAAGGCAACCGTTGCCATCGATCCCGAAGCCTATGATCTCTATCTCCGGGCCCGCGCCATTTATGGGCAGGACAATGGCCTTGCCGAACAGTTGCGCTGCATCGAATTGCTGGAGCAAACAGTGGCGCGGGCGCCGGATTTTGCGCTGGCCTGGGGGCTGCTCGCCATGTTCCGGGCGCTCACCCTGCCGCGCACCGGCGACAATGATGCACCGGATCGGCGGGCCGCCGCCCGTACGGCCGCCCGCCGCGCCGTCGCGCTCAATCCCGAATGCGGCCCGGCGAAAATGGCGCTCGCGCTGCTCAAGCCGGCCTTTTCCGATTATGCCGACAAGTGCCGGTTGACCGAGGCGGCATTCCGCCAGACCGTCGGCGACGCCACGGTGACAAATTTCTATGCCGTTTCGCTCGCCAATACCGGTCGACTGGCCGAAGCCTGCCATGTGCTCGACGATCTGGTCGCCAATGAACCGCTGGTGCCGACCTATGCCGCCACCCGCGCTTATTTCTACCGCTCCGCCGGCTCCAATGTCGCCGCCGCGCGGCTCGCCGCCGATTGCCTGGCCGAATTCCCCGAATCCGAATATGTCGCCGCCGTCGCCGGGGTGATCGCCATCTACAATGGCAATCTCGATCAGGCGCGGGCGATTGTCGATGCCGCCGCGCCCGGCCATCTCGCCGTCGTGCGCAAGGCACTCGAGTTCATCGAGACCGCCCAGGATCTCGATGCATCGGCGCGGGCGGGCTGGATCGCCAAGGTACTGCGCGATACGGCGCCGGTCACCTATCTGGTCAGCGTCGGCCTCGCGGCGCATGTCGGTGAACCCGAACTGGCGATCGATCATCTGCTCGCCGCCATCCGCGAGGGCCGGCCGATCGCCTATTCCGCCGACGATGAAGGCCGCGGCGTCGCCCGCGCCAATCTGTCAGCAGCGCTGTTCGGCGTCCATACCGAGGCGCTCCGCCGCCACCCGCGTTTTGCCGAAGTCTGTGTGCGGCTGGGCCTTTACACCTATTGGCTCGAAAGCGACCAATGGCCCGATTGCATCGAAGACGTCGCCCCCTGGTATGATTTCCTGCGCGCCTGCGAAGACTGCGCCACGAGCCTCGCATGAACCCCGCCGATGTCGAACCCTTTCACGCCATGGCGCTATCGCGCGCCGCGCATCGCATCGAGGCATCGGGGCGTCCGGTGTTTCACATGGAGTTCGGCCAGCCCTCCACCGGGGCGCCGCCGCGGGCCATCGCTGCCGCCCATGCCCGGCTCGACAGCGAACCCGGCGGCTATTGGGAAAGCCAGGCCCTGCGCGAGCGCATCGCCGCGCTTTATGCCGAGCGCCACGGCCTCAGCATCGCCGCCGATCGCATCCTGCTCACCTGCGGCGCCAGCCCGGCGCTGACGCTTGCCATTGCCGGATTGTTCAGCCCCGGCGACAGCATCGCCTTCGTCCGCCCCGGCTATGTCGCCTATCGCAACGCCATCAAG
>JAAFIT010000508.1 GCA_013298745.1 Sphingomonadales bacterium | reverse complement strand
CCGCCAGGCGATGGGCCGCGCGGCGTTCCTGGAGACGGTTTGGGACTGGAAACGCACCTCCGGCGGCACCATCACCCGCCAGTTGCGTCGCCTCGGCGCCAGTTGCGACTGGGCCAACGAGCGGTTTACCATGGATGAAGGCTTCAACACCGCCGTCACCAAGGTGTTCGTGACGCTGTTCCGCGAAGGCCTGCTCTATCGCGACAAGCGGCTGGTCAACTGGGACCCCAAGCTGAAGACCGCAATCAGCGATCTCGAGGTCGAAACCCGCGAGATTTCGGGCACATTCACGCATATCCGCTATCCGCTCGCCGATGGCGTGAAGCTCGCCGACGGCCGCGATCATATCATCGTCGCCACGACGCGCCCGGAAACCATGCTTGGCGACACCGCGGTGGCAGTGAACGCGCGCGACGAACGCTATCAATCGGTCATCGGCAAGCATGTCGTGCTGCCGATCACCGGCCGCCGCATCCCCATCATCGCCGATGATCATGCCGATCCCGAGCTCGGTTCGGGCGCCGTGAAGATCACCCCGGCGCATGACTTCAACGATTTCGAGGTCGGCAAGCACAACAATTTGCCGATGATCAACCTGTTCGATGCCGATGCCCGCATCATCGCCGCCGATGGCGTGCCCGAAACCTATGTCGGCATGGATCGTTTCGAGGCGCGCAAGGCGGTTGTGGCGGCGCTCGAAGCGCTCGAAGCCGTCGAATTGATCGAGGCCAAGACCATCCAGATGCCGTTCGGCGACCGCTCCGGCGTGATTGTCGAGCCGTGGTTGACCGACCAATGGTATGTGAATGCCGGCGAACTGGCCAAGCCGGCGCTGGCCGCGGTGCGGTCCGGCGCCACCCAGTTCGTGCCGAAGACCTGGGAAAAGACCTATTTCAACTGGATGGAGAACATCCAGCCATGGTGCGTCAGCCGCCAACTGTGGTGGGGCCACCAGATTCCGGCGTGGTATGCCCCCGATGGCCGCTGTTTTGTCGCCGAAACCGAGGCCGAAGCGCAGGCTCAGGCGGGTGCAAATGTGCCGCTGACCCGCGATGAAGACGTGCTCGACACCTGGTTTTCGTCCGCCTTGTGGCCATTTGCGACGCTCGGCTGGCCGGAAAACACCGCCGATCTGGCGCGCCACTACCCCGGCGACGTGCTGGTGACGGGTTTCGACATCATTTTCTTCTGGGTCGCCCGCATGATGATGCAGGGTTTGCACTTCATGGACGACGTTCCGCCGTTCAAGACCGTCTATTGCCACGGGCTGGTGCGCGATTCCAAGGGCGCCAAGATGTCCAAATCCAAGGGCAACACCGTCGATCCGCTGGTTCTAGTCGACAAATATGGCGCCGATGCGCTGCGTTTCACGCTGACCGCGATGGAATCGCAGGGCCGCGACATCAAGCTCGATGAAAAACGCGTCGAAGGTTACCGCAATTTCGCGACGAAACTGTGGAACGCGGCGCGATTCTGCCAGTCGAACGGCATCAGCGGCAGCACCAGCCGCACCCCGCCGGCCGCGCACAACGCCGTCAACCGCTGGATCATCGGCGAAGTGGCGGCGACGGCACGCGCGCTGGAGACGGCGATCGCCACCTATCGCTTCGATGCCTATGCCGATGCCATCTATTCCTTCGCCTGGAATCGCTTCTGCGACTGGTACCTGGAGCTGACCAAGCCCCTGTTGGCAGAGGGCGCCGAACCGGAAATCGCCGCCGAAACCCGCGCGGTGAGCGGCTGGGCGCTCGATCAGATCCTCGTCATGCTGCATCCGGTGATGCCGTTCCTGACCGAAGAGCTGTGGCACAAGCTGGGATCACGCGATTCCGACCTGATTCTGGCCGACTGGGTGGCCGCTGACCTGCCGGTCGATGCCGCTGCGAGTGCCGATATCGAATGGTTGATCGGCCTCGTGAGCGAAGTTCGCTCGGCGCGGACCGAGCTCAACGTGCCGCCGGGCGCCAAATTGGGCTATAGTGTCGAAGGTGCTGGGCCGGCGACGACCGCGCGCCTCGCCGCCAACGCCGCCGCAATCGAACGTCTGGCGCGGATTGTGCCCGCCACGACGCCGGCGAACGGCGGCAAGCTGCAACTTGTCCATGCCGATGCGACCTATGCACTGCCGCTGGAGGGCGTTGTCGACCTTGCCGCCGAGAAGGCGCGGCTGGAAAAGGCGATTGCGACGGCGGCCAAAGAGCGTGACGCACTCGCCGGCCGGCTGAACTCGCCGGGCTTTACCGAGAAAGCCAAGCCGGAAGCGGTCGAAAAGGCGCGAGAGGACCATGCGGCCCGCAGTGCCGAGGCCGAGCGGCTGTCGGCTGCGCTGGCGCGATTGGGCTGAACCCCATGTCCTTCACCCCCCAACCCCTCGCCGCCGACAAGACCGAGGCCTATCGCGACCTCGCGCAGCAGCTTGTCGCGCTGATCGGTTACGAGCGCGACGCCATCGCCAACGCCGCCAACACATCGGCGCTGCTGTTCGATCTGCTGCCCGACCTCAATTGGGCGGGGTTCTATTTGCTGAAGGATGGCGAACTGGTGCTGGGGCCGTTTCAGGGCAAGCCGGCGTGCATCCGCATCCCCTTGGGGCGCGGCGTC
>JAAFIT010000507.1 GCA_013298745.1 Sphingomonadales bacterium | reverse complement strand
GGCGTCGAGTGTGATGTTGGCGACCATGTCGGTTTTTGGCACTGTCGGATGCTCGACGAACCAGCGCGACCCGAGAAGGCCTTTTTCCTCGCCTGTGAATACAGCGAAGAGAAGGGGCCGGGGATAGCCTTTGCCGTCCCGTGTCTCGGCCAGGCGAACGAGTGTCGCGACATAGGCCGCATCATCGAATGCGCCGTTATAGAGACTGTCGCCGTTGACCGGCGCGCCAATGCCATAACCATCGATATGCGCGTCGATAACGACGATTTGCTGTGCCAGTGCCGGATCGGTGCCCGGCAAGAGGGCGAGGATGTTTTCGCTGCTGAAGTCGCGCGTCGAGGTCGTGAACTCGGCCTTGAGCCGCTGCGGGAGATCAAAACCGGGCAG
This sequence comes from Sphingomonadales bacterium, assembly GCA_013298745.1. Lineage (GTDB taxonomy): Bacteria > Pseudomonadota > Alphaproteobacteria > Sphingomonadales > Sphingomonadaceae > Sandarakinorhabdus. Next base: position 2,215 of record JAAFIT010000507.1, on the reverse strand, counting down.
GGGTTTGGCCGCGATGGCATCAGCAAGGATAAGCTGTGCATCATGGCCGCTGCCGGCGAGGACGGTTGCCAGCGCATCCGGATTAAGTCGCATGACCGGGATCGCCGGGCGTGTTGGCGCGGCGGTTGCCTTGCCGTCGCGCAGCGTAATGGTGCGGGCATAGGCGGCCGGCCAGCGTGGCGGTTCGACCGTGAAACCCACATCGTCAATGATGATGATGCCGGCCGCACCTCCAGCCGTGGCGGCAGCAATACGGGCATCGTCACTGCCCATGCCCTTGCGACGCGCACCGAAGCACAAGACCGATTTGCCGGCCACATCGCTGCCAACGTCGCCCTCGCCACAATAACCACGAAACACGATCGCTGTATCGATCTGGTCGGGCAGATCAGCCGCCGCGCGGATGCTGATGTCGTTCAGGAAGCGCAGCGGTGTCGAGCGATTGTCAGAAACAACCTCAAAATGGGTTCCGGCATTTTCAACCCGCACTTCGTGCAAGGGCACGGTCTGCAGCCAGCCACCGGCGTCACCCATTGGCTTCAAACTGGCAGCCTTGAAACGCTCTGCGACCATCTCGGCGGCCCGGCGGTGCTCGGGCGATCCCGTATCGCGACCGCGCATCGCGTCGCTCGAAAGCAACGCAATCCCGTCCCACCAGGCCTTTGTTTCGCTGTCCTTTGGCGCTGCGGCAAGTGGCGTTGCGGCCAACAGCGCGGCAATGATTCCAGCCTTCAATCGATGCGCCACCCTTAGCCCCCTGACAGTCTACCGCTTTCCAACGTGGGAAGGTGTAGGCGAAGCTGTCACGGCGCAGCAAGCGGCGCCATCACTTCAATGATACCGGCGCAGCAATCCGGCGAGCTTGCCCTGCACGCGCACGCGTTCGGGCGGGTAACGCTGTGGCTCATAGGCCGCATTGGCTGGATCGAGGCGGATGATGCCCTTTTCGCGGCGCAGATACTTCAACGTTGCCTCGGCATCATCGATCAACGCCACGACGATATCGCCATCTCGGGCATCATCGCAGCGCCGGATCAGGGCATAATCGCCGTCGAAAATCCCGGCATCGATCATCGAATCGCCGGACACTTCCAATGCGTAATGATCGCCAGGCCCGAGCAAGGCCGCCGGCACCGACAGCGAGCGATCGCTCTCCAGCGCCTCGACCGGCAGCCCGGCAGCGATGCGGCCATGCAGCGGCACCACGACCGTGTCATTGGCAGCGATCATCGCCTGAACCGGCGGGCGCGGTGCCGGGGCTGGCGGCACAAGCTTCAACGCTGGCCGGGCAGGGCGCAGCGCCTCGGGCATCTGCAGCACTTCCAGCGCCCGCGCCCGGTTCGGCAGACGCCGGATGAAGCGGCGTTCCTCAAGGGCGTTGATCAGGCGATGCACCCCTGATTTTGAGCGCAACTGCAGCGCGTCCTTCATTTCCTCGAACGATGGCGACACACCGTCGGTTTGCAGCCGCTGATCAATGAAAGCCAGCAGTTCCTGTTGCTTGCGCGTGAGCATCATCGTCTCCTGTGAGGAACACAGGAAGAACGTTTAGGAAACAGGTGAGAACATGTCAAGCGCGATGCAACGCACCATCTCGCCCTTTGCAGCGGCCGGCGCGCCGATCTCGCGCACGATCAAAAGGTCCGCCGCCGCCAGCACGCCAAGCCGCGCCGAATCCTGTGAGGCAAAGACCAGAGCGCCGTCAGGGGTGCGTCGGGCACGCACATGATCGCGGCGATTGCCATTGGGAGGCAACGCCGCCGCCAGCGGCAGACATTGTTCGGGCAAAATCGCTTGGCGCCCGCCAAGCCGCGCGATCAGCGGCACGGCGAATAGCAGTGCGCAAACATAGGCCGACACCGGATTACCCGGCAGGCCGATCACCCGTGCCCGACCGAGCCTGCCGGCAAGCATCGGCTTTCCAGGACGCATAGCGATCTTCCAGAAATCGATTTCGGCGCCCAGTTCGCGCAACACCGGCACAACGAGATCATGATCGCCCACAGACGCGCCGCCGATGGTGATGATGATATCGGCGTCGGCGGCTTGCAGTGCGGCGGCGAGCGCTTCGCGGCGGTCGGGAATGATACCGGGGTCGCGCACCTCGGCCCCCGCCGCGGTGAATAGCGCCGCGAGCATGACGGGATTGGAACTGACGATCTGGTCTGGCCCAGGCGCGATCCCCAGTGGCACCAGTTCATCGCCGGTCGCGATC
>JAAFIT010000506.1 GCA_013298745.1 Sphingomonadales bacterium | reverse complement strand
TGAAGGCCGAAGCGGTGATGGTGGCGCTGGCGTTCGGCGTCGGGCTGTATGCCGTCTTCACCTGGGCTTGGACACCGCTCCACTATATCCATCTGATGCTGGTGACGCTGGTCGCTTGCATCACGGTGGCGCTGACGGTCAACCGCCTGATGGGCGGGCGGGCCGCTTTTGCGCGCTAGGCCGTATCGACGTTCAACCGAAAACAGGCCTGCGGAGGCGTTCTTGTCGAGAGCGCCCGCGCGAGCGGCCCAAAAAAATTGAATATCGATACACCCTAGGCTTCAACCCGTCGCCGCCGGCGTCCAGCGACACCAACAACGCCAAAGCCGATGATCAGCATCGCCCAACTCCCGGGCTCGGGCACTTTTGCGCCGCTGGTGATGTTCCAGTAGATCGTCGCCATGGCATTGGAAGTCGCCGACTGGCCGTCCACCAAGTTACCGGTGTTGCCGATCGACATCGTATAGCTATGCCCTGCCAGCAGCGGGACATTGAAATTTCCCGATGCCGAGGGGTTTATCCCGACCCCGCCAAAGGAAAAAGGCGCCAGATCATCGAGGCCAGCCAATGGATTCAAGCCGGCCGTATAGCCCAGAGCCACAATATCATACGTGACATTGAAACTGCCGGTGACCGACGAGACAAAACTATAGGTCCAGTTGCGATGCGTGATGGAACCGGTTGCCACCTGAAATTGGGAAACCCCCGGGTCGACACTCCAGCCCCAGACGACTTCAACGGATCCGGCGTCGGCGCTGGCAAAGGTCGCATTGACCGCGCTTTGCGCCAGAACTCCCGTGACAAGGGCCGAGGCTGTCCCGCTCAATGAGGCCGGCGAGTTCGCTGTTTGGCCTCCCGTCGAAAGATCCATATTGCTAAATGCATCAACGGCTTGCGCAAGTGCAGCAACACTCGCGGTCAGAAACGTCGATGCCGACGCGGGTGATGCGCAAACCGTGGCCGCAACCGCCACCCAAAGATATCCCCGCATCGTGCCCCCATAGCCACTCGCAATAAACACATGACGATAGGCAGGTTGGCAATCATTAAGCAAGCGCGGGCAATGCCTCGAACCGGGCTCGCCTGTTCACGGCAGCCGGTCAAGCGAGCAACGCGCGTGTCGGCACCTGCCTCCGCTATTGCAGCCAGTCCTCGGCGAGCGCCAGCGCGCGCGGATCGTCGATGTCGATCCAGTCATGGGCGGAGATATCGACCACGGCGGCCCGCCCCTTGGCCGCCAGCAACCGGACGCCATCGGACAGCCCCGGTGCCGGCAAGGTCGCCAGCGCGGCGGTCAATTCAGGGGTGATCAGGAAGACGCCGCAATCATGCGCGTCATAGCTGTTGAGCATCTTGCCGATGGCGGTGATCCGGCCCTGGCGGGTGGCAACGCGGGTGACGTCGCTTTCATCGGCCCAGGGGTGGCCCATCCGGCGATCAATGCCGAGCACCAGCCCGGCATCGGGCCGCCCGGCCGCTGCAACAGTGCGGTAGACCCCGGGGCTGGCGAGGTGATCGGCCATCAGCAGCAGCGCCGACGCTTCAAGACGCGGTGCTGCCGCCAGCACCGAGACGCCATTGGGTTGATCCCAATGTGGGTTGTGGAGGGTTTCGGCACCCGCGGCCGTCGCCACCGCCGCCACTTCATCGCCGCGATAGCCGGTGATGACCAGCGGCCGGGTAACGCCAGCGGCACGCAGATTGCCAAGGATGCGATGCAGCAACGGCTGCCCGGCGACCATCGTCAACGGCTTTGATGGCGACACGGCACGCAGCCGTGTTCCCATTCCCGCTGCCAGAATAATCGCTTGCATGACGAATGGAGTCTGGGGCCTCAGGCTCCAGCCGCCGGAGGCCCTTTAGTTCGCCGTGCCGGCGATAAAGGCTTCAAGCTGCGAGAATGCTTCGTCGTCGGTGATCTGCACCGGCGGATGCTTGCAGAAATACGAGGACGGCGTGAGGATCGGGCCACCGAGGCCGCGATCGAGTGCGACCTTGGCGCAGCGGATCATGTCAATCGCCACACCAGCGCTGTTGGGCGAATCTTCGACCGACAGGCGCAGTTCAAGGTTGAGCGGCACGCCGCCGAACATCCGGCCTTCCATGCGCAGGAAGCAGACCTTGTTGTCATTCTGCCACGCCACATAATCCGACGGACCGACGTGGATGTTGTCGTCTTCAAGGCGCTCATGCGCCACCGACTGAACGGCTTCGGTCTTGGACTTCTTCTTCGACGCAAGGCGATCCTTGTTGGTCATGTTGAGGAAGTCGGTGTTGCCACCGGTGTTGAGCTGGTAGGTACGATCAAGCGTCACGCCGCGCTTGGCGAACAGATCGGTCAGGGTGCGGTGGACGATGGTGGCGCCGAGCTGCGCCTTGATGTCATCGCCGAGGATCGGCACGCCGGCGGCGCGGAAGCGTTCGGCCCATTCCGGGTTGGACGCGATGAAGACCGGGATGTTGTTGACGAAGGCGACACCGGCGGTGATGGCGCAATCGGCATAGAATTCGGTGGCTTCCTGGCTGCCGACCGGAAGATAGTTGGTCATCACCTGTGCGCCCGAGCGCTTCAGCTCTTCGACCACCGAGGCCTTGGTAGCCTG
>JAAFIT010000505.1 GCA_013298745.1 Sphingomonadales bacterium | reverse complement strand
CAGCGGCACGGTGATGCGCGCCAGATCGGGCGAGGGGTTGTAGTTGCGCGAGGCTTCGAGCTGGTAAATCCGGTCATTGGCATCGGCGCTGTTGGCGATGCCGGCGGCCATCAGATCGGCGGCGGCTTTGTCGCTGGCTTCGCGCGTCGGCCATTGCGCCTGCATGCGCACCGGTGCCGAGCTCGCCATGATCTGTAGCGCGACGCCGACCTTGGGGCCGTTGGTCGGCTGCTTGGTGTAGTTGCCGCCCTGCCAATCGGGATCGGCCTTGATGGCGTCGATGGCGATCGCTCGCCAGATGCGGTTGCGACCCGCCAGCGGTACGGTGTTGCACGCCAGGGGCATGATGGCGCGCGCCGCCTGCGGGTAATCCGTGCCGAACTGGAACCCCATCATGCACCCCATCGAGGTGCCCATCAGCAGTCGCAATTGCCTGATGCGGAAATGTTCGGTCAGCATCCGCTGCTGGGCGGTGACCATGTCGGCATAATCATATTTGGGGAAGGCCATGCGCAGGCCATCAGAGGGTTTGGAGGAGCCGCCATGGCCGATGGCATCGGGCAGGATGATGAAATACTTCTGGATATCGAGCGGCTGGCCGGGGCCATAAAGTTCATCGGCGAATTGTGGCACCAGGAATTGCGCGCCGCTGCCGCCGGTGCCGTGCATCACCATGACGGCGTTGACGATATTGCCCTTTTCGTCGCTGCGCGGTGCGCCGAGGGTGCGGAAATGCTGGCGCAGTTCGGGCAGGCGCTCACCGCTGGCGAAGGTGAAGTTCTTGATGATCGCATCACCCTCTGCCACCGTGCGTTTGTCGGGCGTGCCGGTGATATGGATCGGCGGCACCGCCTGCATTGGCGGTTTCAGGGGCGGGCTTTGCGCGAGTGCCGGGGCCGCGAGAAGGGCGAGGAGCGTCATGATCTTCATGGCTCCACGCTAGCCCATGGCGATATCACGTCAACCATGACCGGGAAGATGGTTGAGCCAAGCGCGGCCCGGTGCTAGCGGCAGTGCAGCATATCCCAACAAAGGCCCATCATGTCTGTTGACGCCGCCACTGTGAGAAAGATCGCCCGTCTGGCGCGCATCGGCATTGCCGAAGAACAGGTTGCCCCACTCGCCGGTGAGCTTTCGACGATCCTCGGCTGGATCGAACAATTGGGCGAAGTCGATACCAAGGGCGTTGCACCGATGACGGCGGTGATCCCCAATCATCTGGCGTGGCGCGTCGATGTCGTCACCGATGGCGATGTCCAGGCCAAGGTGCTCGCCAATGCCCCTGATGCGACGAGCGGCTTCTTCGCCGTTCCCAAGGTGATCGAATAATGTCTGCCCTGACCGACCTGACCATCGCCGGCATGAAGACCGGCCTTGCCAAGCGCGATTTCTCCGCTGCTGAACTAACCGAGGCGCATCTCGATGCGATGGCGGCGGCACGCCATCTGAATGCCTATATCGTCGAAACGCCTGAAATCGCCCGGGCGCAGGCCGCGGTCGCCGATGCGGCGCTGGCCAAGCGCGAGGCGAAGCCGCTGACCGGCATCCCGCTCGGCATCAAGGACCTGTTCTGCACCCAGGGCGTACAGACGACGGCAGGCTCGAACATCTTGAAGGGCTTCATCCCGCAATATGAATCGACCGTGTCGGGCAAGCTGCTCGCCGATGGCGCGGTGATGCTCGGCAAGCTCAACATGGACGAATTCGCCATGGGCTCGTCGAACGAGACCAGCGCTTATGGCAAGGTGATTTCGCCGTGGAAGGCGAAAGGCTCCAACCGCGAACTGGTGCCCGGCGGGTCGTCGGGCGGCTCGGCATCAGCCGTCGCGGCGCGCATCGCGGCGGGCGCCACTGGCACCGACACCGGTGGCTCGATCCGCCAGCCGGCGAGCTTTGTCGGCATTTCGGGCATCAAGCCGACCTATGGCCGCTGCTCGCGCTGGGGCGTTGTCGCCTTTGCCTCGTCGCTCGATCAGGCAGGGCCGATGGCGCGGACGGTCGAGGATTGCGCGATCATGCTGACCAGCATGTGCGGCTATGACGCCAAGGATTCGACCAGCCTCAACATTGCGGTTCCCGATTTCGCCGCCGGGCTGACCGGCAGCCTGAAAGGCAAGCGCATCGGCGTGCCCAAGGAATATCGCCTCGATGGCATGGACGCGACGATCGCCAAGCTGTGGGACCAGGGCCTCGAATGGTTGAAGGCGGCGGGCGCCACCGTGGTCGATGTCTCGCTGCCGCACACCAAATATGCGCTGCCGGTCTATTACATCATCGCCCCGGCCGAAGCGTCGTCGAACCTCGCGCGCTATGATGGCGTTCGCTATGGCCTGCGCGTTACCCCGCCGGGGGGCAATCTGGCGGACATGTATTCGGCGACCCGCGCCGCCGGCTTCGGCAAGGAAGTCCAGCGCCGCATCATGATCGGCACCTATGTGCTGTCGGCGGGCTTTTACGATGCCTATTACACCCAGGCCCAAAAGGTCCGCACCCTGATCGCCCAGGATTTCGAAAAGGCCTGGGAGGTGTGCGACCTGCTGCTCACCCCGACCGCGCCGAGCGCCGCCTTCGCCTTTGGCGACAAGGCCGATCCGCTCGCGATGTATCTCAA
>JAAFIT010000504.1 GCA_013298745.1 Sphingomonadales bacterium | reverse complement strand
CTAATACAGCAAGAGGCGTTTCATGGCATCCATCCCCTCCGCATTTCCGGCAGCATCGACATCGCAGCGCCTGCTGCTCGAACGGGCGGTGAGGGTCTGGTTCATCGTCACCGCCATCGGGCAGACGATCTTCTTCCTCTATATCACCGGCTATTACGCCCCACCGGTGGCGCGTGGCACGCTGGCCGACTGGTCGAAATACCGTGACCTGATCACCGGCCATGTGCCGGGCGATAACTTCGGCAATGCGATGTTCGGCGTGCATGTGGCGCTCGCCGCCTTATTGACGCTGGGCGGCGTGCTGCAGCTCTGGCCGGCGCTGCGGCGGCGCGTGCCGGCGCTGCACCGCTGGAACGGACGGCTGTTCGTGGTGGCGGCGCTGCTGGCCGCACTGGGCGGGCTGTGGCTGGTGTGGGGGCGCAATTCACGACTGAGCGATGCCAGCGATATCAGCATAACGCTGAATGCCGTTCTGGTGCTCGGTTTTGTGACGCTGGCCTGGCGGGCAGCGCGCGCGCGGGATTTCGCGGCACATCAGGATTGGGCGATGCGGGCGTTTTTCGTCGTCTCGGGCGTCTGGTTCCTGCGCGTCGGCATCATGGGGTTCGCGTTGATCGCGGTGGGCCTGTTTGGTGCCGAAGAGGCGCTTGTCGAGGCGGCCTTCCCCGTGTTGAGCTTTGCCAGCTATCTCGTCCCGCTCGGCGCTTACGAACTCTACCGCCGCGCCCGTCGCAGCCCGGCGCCCGCCGCACAAAACGCCATGGCCGCCGGGCTGCTGGCGCTGACGCTGGTGATGGCCACCGGCATTTTCGGCGCGACGATGATGATGTGGCTGCCGCCGCTCAAGGCCTCGATTACGGCATCGGGGCTGTTCGGTTAGCGCGCCACCATGGGGCAACGCCAAGCAAGGTGCAGGCGGTAAATCATGCCGCAGGCAAGCAGATCTGATCAAAAACCGAAAAGGTAACTGCCAACACCGTAGAGCAAACCACCGACAACGATGCCCAGCGCAAATTTCATGTTGGATGTCATGTCACCCCCAAAGTGCCCGACAATGGAACCGTTACGAACCTGTTATGTTCGCTATGGTTGCACAATGTGTCATCGCGCCACAGGTCGCACACGCAGCGCCACCGCGACAAGCCCGAAGGCCAGCGCTGCCCAAGCCAGCGCATCGCGCCAATGCGTGTCGGCGGCGGTAAGCAGCAGCACCAAAGCCATGGCCTTGGCGATGCCGACCAGCCCCCAGATCAGGGCATAGACCAGCCGCGCGGCGCTATTCCGCTGCAATCGCTTCCGCCGCGGCCTTGGCGGCTTCAAGCTCGGCGGCCTTCTTTTCGACCAGCATGACGATGTGATCGACCATCTTTTCAGACTCGATGACATGGTCGGTGATGCCGCTGAGGAACACCATGTGGCGACCATTTCCGCCGCCGGTCAGGCCGATATCGGTTTCGCGCGCTTCACCGGGGCCGTTGACGACGCAGCCGAGCACCGACAGCGACAGCGGCGTGGTGATATGCGCCAGCCGGGTTTCCAGCGTTTCGACCGTTTTGACGACATCGAAGCCCTGCCGCGCGCAACTCGGGCAGCTCACCACCCGCACGCCGCGGGCGCGGATGCCGAGCGACTTGAGGATATGATAGCCGACCTTGATCTCCTCGACCGGATCAGCCGACAGCGAAACACGGATGGTGTCGCCCACCCCGGCCCAGAGCAGCATGCCGAGGCCGATGGAAGACTTGACCGTGCCGCCCTGCAGACCGCCGGCTTCGGTGATGCCGAGATGCAGCGGATAATCGCAGACTTCGGCAAGGCCGTTGTACGCGGCGACGGCGAGGAACACGTCCGACGCCTTCACCGAAATCTTGAAGTTATGGAAATCCTCGTCCTGGAGCATCTTCATATGCTCGAGCGCGCTTTCCACCAGCGCCTCGGGGCACGGCTCGCCATATTTTTCGAGGAGATGCTTCTCGAGGCTACCGGCATTGACGCCGATGCGGATGGCGCAGCCATTGGCCTTGGCGGCGTTGACGACTTCCTTGACGCGCGCCTGGCTGCCGATGTTGCCGGGGTTGATGCGCAGGCAGGCTGCACCCGCATCGGCGGCTTCCAGCCCGCGCTTGTAGTGGAAATGAATGTCGGCAACGATCGGCACCTTGACCGAACGGACGATGGTCTTCAGCGCCGCGGTGCTCTCCACATCGGGGCACGAGACGCGCATGATATCGGCGCCCACCTCTTCGCAGCGGCGGATCTGATCGATGGTCGCCGCGGCATCGCTGGTCAGCGTGTTGGTCATCGATTGCACGGCAATCGGCGCGTCGCCACCGACGGGGACCTTGCCGACCATGATCTGACGGGATTTGCGGCGGGCGATATCACGCCACGGACGAACGCTCATTGGGGTGCTCCTGATCTGGCGTCCCTATAGCGCGGCTCTATCGCCGCCGCCAGCGCTGGCGTAGCGACCCGATGGCGCGGGCCGCCAGCCACAACAGCCCGGCCACCGCCACCAGCAGCACGCCGGCCAGCGCCGCTGCCCATTGCGGATGCGCGAACACCAGCCACAGCCCAGCCGCCGTCAGCCCATCCTCCGCCACCGAGGCAACGACA
>JAAFIT010000502.1 GCA_013298745.1 Sphingomonadales bacterium | reverse complement strand
GCGGCAAGCTGCTGCCGCGCGAGCGCGTCGAAGCCTTGCTCGATCCCGGCACGGCGTTCCTCGAAATCGGCCAATTGGCGGCGCACGACGTCTATGGTGAGGATGTGCCGGCCGCCGGCATGATCGCCGGTGTCGGCCAAGTCAGCGGGCAATTGTGCGTGATCGTCGCCAATGATGCGACGGTGAAGGGCGGTAGCTACTACCCGATCACCGTCAAGAAGCATCTCCGCGCCCAGGAAATCGCCGCACAGAACGCGCTGCCCTGCGTCTATCTCGTCGATTCGGGCGGTGCCAACCTGCCTCGGCAGGACGAAGTGTTTCCTGATCGCGAGCATTTCGGCCGCATTTTCTTCAACCAGGCCAATATGTCGGCCCAGGGCATTGCCCAGATTGCCGTTGTCATGGGCAGCTGCACCGCCGGCGGCGCCTATGTGCCGGCCATGGCGGATGAATCGATCATCGTCCGCGATCAGGGAACGATCTTTCTGGGCGGGCCGCCCCTGGTCAAGGCCGCGACCGGCGAGGAAGTGACCGCCGAGGAGCTTGGCGGCGGCGACGTCCACACCCGGCTTTCGGGCGTCGCCGACCATCTGGCCGAAGATGACGCCGACGCGCTCGCCATCGCCCGGCGGATCATCGGCACGCTGCCGCCGCGTGCGGCGGTCGCTGCAGCCCCGGCCCGCGCGCCGCTTTACCCGGCAAGCGACCTGCATGCGCTCGCGCCGCTCGATACCCGCCATCCGGTCGATGTCCACGAAGTCATCGCCCGCATCGTCGATGGCTCCGATTTGCAGGAGTTCAAGCCGCGTTTCGGCGAGACTTTGGTCACCGGCTTCGCCCATGTCGAAGGCTATCCGGTCGCCATTCTCGCCAACAACGGCATCCTGTTTTCCGAATCCGCCCAGAAGGGTGCGCACTTCATCGAGCTCGCCTGCCAGCGCCGCATTCCGCTGCTGTTCCTTCAGAACATTTCCGGCTTCATGGTCGGCAAGCGCTTCGAAAATGAAGGCATCGCCAAGCACGGCGCCAAGCTCGTCACCGCGGTCGCCTGTGCAGCCGTGCCGAAGATCACCGTCGTTACCGGCGGCAGCTTTGGCGCCGGCAATTACGGCATGTGCGGCCGCGCCTATTCCCCGCGCTTCCTGTGGATGTGGCCCAATGCCCGCATTTCGGTGATGGGCGGCGAACAGGCGGCGAGCGTTCTCGCCACGGTCAAGACCGGCGGCTTCAAGTCCGCGGCCGAGGAAGAAGCCTTCAAGGCGCCGATCCGCGCGCAATATGATCGCGAAGGCCACCCCTATTACGCCAGCGCCCGGCTGTGGGACGATGGCATCATCGATCCGGCCGATACGCGTGCGGTCGTGGCGCTGAGCCTTGCCGCCAGCCTGCAACAGCCGGTGCCGGAAACGCGCTTCGGCACGTTTCGGATGTGATGGCATGAGCCTGACCACCCATGTCGACGCCGGCATCGCCCGTGTCACCCTCGCCCGGCCCGAGCGTCACAACGCCTTCAACGAAGGCTTGATCGCCGAGCTGACCACGGCCTTCATTTCGCTGGGCCAGGATGACAGCGTCCGCGCCATCATCCTGTCAGGCGAAGGCAAATCCTTTTGCGCCGGCGCCGATCTTGACTGGATGAAGCGCGCCGCCGGCTGGAGCGAAGCCGAGAATCGTGCCGATGCCATGAAGCTGAGCGACATGCTCGCCGCGATCGACACCTGCCCCAAGCCGGTGATCGCCCGCGTCCACGGCAATGTCGCCGGCGGCGGTGTCGGGCTGGTGGCGTGCGCCGACATGGCGGTGGCGATCGACGGCGCCCAGTTCCGGCTCTCCGAGGTTCGGCTGGGCCTGACACCTGCCACCATCTCGCCCTTCGTCGTCGCCAAGATCGGCGCGTCACAAGCCCGCCGCTGGTTCCTCACCGCCGAGGCCTTTGGCGCTGCGCAAGCACAGGCGATGGGATTGGTGCACGAAATCGCTGCCGATGCTGACACAGCCGATGTGATCGTCGAAGGCTGGCTCGCCCACCTCGCTGCCGCTGCTCCAGGCGCCGTCGCCGATGCCAAGCAACTCGTAGCCGATGTCGCCGGCCACCGCATCACCGATGCGTTACGCACCCTCACCGCCGATCGCATCGCCGCTCGCCGCGCCTCGGCCGAAGGCCGCGAAGGACTGGCCGCTTTCCTCGACAAGCGCAAACCCCAATGGAGCGCCCCATGATACGCCCAATGCTCGTTACCGCGCTGCTGCTTGGTGCCACCGCCGCGCACGCCGATCCCAAAGCAGAGGTGCTGGCGGCCGTCGATGCGGCGCTGACAGCGGTGAACACCAATGATGCTGCACTGCTCGAGAGCGTCATGCTGCCGGGCGCCATTATCGTCGCACAAAACTACAAGGCCAGCGACGACACGCTGGTAACGCGCGCCATGACAGTTACCGAAATGGCCGAACGGCTGCGCACTCGCGGCCCCAAAATCGACGAGCGCCGCACCGCCACCACCGTGATGATCCAGCGCGATCTCGCCCATGTCTGGGCCGAATACACCCTCGATGTCGATGGCAAGCGCCTGCATTGCGGCGTCGATTCCTTCGGTCTCGTCAAACAGAACGGCCAATGG
>JAAFIT010000503.1 GCA_013298745.1 Sphingomonadales bacterium | reverse complement strand
ACGATGGTGCCGAGGTTGAGGATATAGCTGCCCGCCTGCTCCAGCGTCAGATCGCCGGGTACCGTGTGCAACTGCGGCGCCTGAACGGTGAGGAACTGGGCATGGCTGCCAGTCTTGGTTTCATAGCCCTGGATGCTGAAATCGGCGAACATCGGATCGCGGCCCGCGGCGGGGCTGAGCAGGTCCGACGTGCCCGAATAGACGGCGACCAGATCGCCGACCTTCAACCGGCCTTCGCTGCGCGCTTCCGAACCGAGCGAAGCGATCAGCGCCAGACCGCCCGAACCTGTCGTCTGGAAATCTTCCTCATGGCCATCGAATGGCGACACCGGAATCCCGGTCAACGCCCAGATATCGTTGAAGTTGACTTCGGAGGTGAGCAGATAGACTAGCGCTTCGTTGGGCTCCGGATTGGGCACCGGCACGACCAGTTCACGCTCATGCGTGGCCGGCTGGCCGAAACGCGGCGCGCCGGTATCGGCGTTGCGCGCGATGCCAAAGGCATATTGATGCCCCGGAATGGCGGTGATGCCAGGGAAGAACGGCGCGCCCACCGGCAGCAGATCGCCGGCCGCCTCCAGCCGCTTGGCCTTGGCATCATGCTCGTTGTCGATGAACACGCCGTTGCGGCGCACCGGCAGCGGCGGGCTCTGCTTGTCGATGAACTGGCGAATGCCGGTCTTGCCGCCTTCGGGGTCGACCACCGCTTCGGCGAACAGCTGGGCTTCACGCTCCAGCCCCGCCGCCATGCCATCGGTCCAGCCGGTGCGAATGGCTTCGATGGCGCGCTGGCCGGCGGTGCCGCGCCCGGCCCATTCGAGCTGGCGCAGGATGCGCTGGATGAAGTCATCGCCAAGCGCTTCATCGAGATCGACATGCGCCGGTTGCTGCCACGACGATTTCGCCGCCTTCTTGCGCTCGCGCCAGGTGCGGCCAAGCACCGAATTGTCACCGTGGCGAACGAACTCACGCACGGCCGCATGGGCAAGGCTGAGCGCATCATCGGCGCCGGTTGCAAGTGTCTCAATCAGGCCGATGTTGAGCGCGGCATCGCCATCGATGCTGCGGCCACCGAGGATGAGTTCAAGCGCATCGAGCAGCCCTTCCGGTCCGCGCTTTTCCGCGAGCAGCCGCGGCAGGCGCTGGGTGCCGCCATAGCCAGGCAGCAAGCGCAGACGGATTTCGGGCTGGCCGAAGCGCGCATGGCTTTCGGCGACGCGCCAATGGCAGGCGAGCGCGAACTCCATGCCGCCACCAAGCGCGACACCCTGAATGGCGGCGACGCATGGCTTGCCCATGCTTTCGATCTTGGCAAATGCCAGCTGGGCGTTGTTGGGCAACACCCGTGCTTCCTCGATCGTGTGGATTTCATCGAGGAACTGGCGAATGTCGGCACCAGCAACGAAGCTTGCCGTACCATCGCCGGTGAACACCACTGCCACCACATCGTCACGGCGCGACAGATGCTCGACAACGATGACCAGTTCATCGATGGCGCGTTCATTGAGCGCGTTGACCGGCGGATTGGTGACAAACACCGTCGCCACCTTCTTGCCCGGCGCCACGTCATTGTACTGAATGCGGAAATAGCGATAGCGATCGAAGATCTGCTGGTCTTCGGACATCGCCTGGCGGCGCTGCCAGTCACCGATCGCCTTGCGCAACTCGTCAAGGCTCTCGGGGTTGCGCAAGGTCGTCACGTCACCGACGTCACCGCCCTCCACCAGCGCGCGCACCATGCGGCGCATGTATTTGCCGCTACGCGTTTCGGGGAATTGGCTGACTTCGATGAAATCGCCCGGTACCGCGACGGCACCCTTTTCCTGGCGGACGAGATCGGAAAGGCGGCGGAAATCGTCGCGGTTGAGCGTCTGCCCCGGCGCCGAAGTGACGAACGCAATCGGCGTCAACCCCTTTTCGCGGTGCGGCGCGCCAACCACCAGGACGTTGCCGAGCGGGCTGTCGGGATCGAGCTGCTTGTCACGCAGGATCGCGCCTTCGATTTCCTCGGTGCCCATGCGGTGGCCGGAGACGTTGATGACGTCATCCGAACGGCCATGCAGCGAGAAGCCCTCATCGGCGTGGCGCACGGCGAAATCGCCCTGCGTGTAAGCCCAGACACCGTTCCAGCGGCGCCAGTAATTGCTGTCCCAGCGATCGCCATCGCCCTTCCAGCCGGCAGCGACGCTGCCATTGGCGACGGTGAAATGTTCCGGGTCGCCCCAGACGGTGCGGGCGAGATAGGGATAGGGTGCGGCGATGATGATTTCGCCCTTTTCGCCAACCTCGGCGCGGCGCCAGTTGACTCCCTCACCCTTGGGTCGGCTCAGCAGCGCCGTCCCATTGGCGGTGCCGGCTTCATCCTCCACCCAGACATCGCCGACAATCCATGGCAGCGGGAAGGTGCGCGCATCGGCCGCCAGCGGGAAATCGCTGTTGCCATAGAAATGCGTCCAGGCGATGCCGCCATGCTCGGTCGCCCAATAGCTGTTGATATATTGCGACGTGACATGGTCCATGCCGAACGCCTGCACCGGCGGCGAGCAAGGCTCGGCGCAGAAGGTGGCGACGCGCAGGCCCTTCATGTCATAAGCCTGGATGTCTTTCAGATTCTGCGG
>JAAFIT010000501.1 GCA_013298745.1 Sphingomonadales bacterium | reverse complement strand
GGAGCAGGACACTCCGATTACCCCATCCGCCGGCCGCCATTGCCGCAACGGCCGCGGTGCGCGCCGCCGGCTTGGCATCGGGCTGCACCGCATCTTCCAGATCGAGGATGATGCAATCGGCCGGCAGCGTCCGCGCCTTGGCGATGGCGCTATCGCGATTGGCGGGCAGATAGAGTGCGGAACGCGTGCGCGGGAAAGCTGTCATGAAACAACCCTAGCATCTCGTCCCCTGGTTCGGGAGGGGCGTCAGCCATCGTCCTCCCACCCTGTCAGCTTGCTACGCAACTTGCCGAGTGCCGCCTTTTTGATCTGGCAGACGCGCGCCGCGCCGACGCCGAGCACCTGGCCGATTTCTTCAAGATTGAGTTCCTCGACAAAATAGAGCTGCAGCACCATTGCTTCGCGCTCGGGCAGCGTTTTCACCGCCGCTGCAATCGCCGCCTGCATCGATCGCGATTGCAACTGGTCGTGCGCATCGGGGGTATCATCGGCAAACCAGTCGCTGTGATCGGAATAGACATCGTCGATCGATTCAAACTGCGCCGAATGGGTGACGGCCATGCCGGCACGATAGACCTCGACGGCAATCTCGAGCTTTTCAGCCATCTCTGAATCGGTGGCGGGGCGGCCGAGCAAGCCTTCGAGGCTCGACCGGACTTGTCCCCATTCGCGCCGCCGCCGCATCGCCGACCGCACCAGCGTTGCACCTTTGCGCAACTGGTCGATCATCGCGCCGCGAATCCGCATCGTCGCATAGGTGGCGAACGCCGCTTGGCCACGGTCCTCAAAGGTTCGCGCCGCTTCGACCAGGCTGACCATGCCGATCTGGACCAGATCCTCGACATCGAGCGCCGACGACACCCGGCCATGGACGTGCCAGGCGATCTTGCGGACGAGCCCCATATGGGTCGAAACCAGCCGTTCGGGATCGGTGCGTGTGAGCCGCACCGGCGCATAAAGTGCGGGATCGAGACCAAGGCGAGCGTCCATCAATCAGTCTCCTGCAAAAGATTTGGGGTGGCGGCGCCGCCAACGACAGCGACAACATCGATGCGGCGATCATCGGGGATTTCGCTGAAGGCGAGCACGACAGGCTGCGGCAGCCGCACGCGCAGCAGCGCCCACAAATGCCGCCGCACCGCGGGCACGGTGACAATGGCGAAACGCCGGCCATCATCGACCAGCGGCCGCGCCGCCGCCGATACGGCTTCCCCGACACGGGCACCGAGATCGGGATCGAACGGCCAGGCCGAGCCGGGCGCCGCGCGCACCGCGCTCGCCAGCAATTGTTCGAGCGACGGATCGAGCGCGATCGCGGCGATGGGTTCGCGCAGGCCTGCCAGCGTCTGGACAATGGCCGGCCCGAGCGCTGGTCGGACAAGCTCGGCAAGCTCTGCCGTGTCACTGGCGCGCGCCGCCTGTGCCACCAGCGCGGCAACGATGCTGCGCGTGTCGCGCACCGGCACGCCTTCTTCGACCAACCGTTGAAAAACCCCGGTCACTGTGGCGAGCGGCATCAGTTTCGGCACCAGTGCGCCGGCCAGCGCCGGCGCGGTTTCGGCGAGCGTATCGAGCAGCGCCTGCACTTCATCCTGGCCGATCAAGCGATGGGCATGTTGCCCAAGCAAATGGTTGAGATGGGTCCCGATTACCGATGCGGCATCGACGACGGTATAGCCTGCCGCTGTCGCCAGATCGGCATCATCGGGCGAAATCCACCGCGCCGGCAGACCGAACGCCGGATCACTGGCCGGGCGACCCTCGACGGTCGCGGTCAACGGCCCCGCTTCAATGGCGAGGACATCGTCGGGAAACGCCAGATCCTCGCCCACCGTGACGCCGCCGATGGCGATGCGATAAGCGAACGGCGCCAGCGCCAGATCGTCGCGCACCCGCACCTGGGGCAACACAAAGCCCAGTTGCTTCGACAATTGCCGCCGCACCCCGGTGATCCGCGCCATCAACGGCGCGCCCTTGGCGTCATCGACCAGCGGCACCAGCCCGAAACCGATATCGAGGCTTGCCGCCGCGGTGTCCGACACATCGGCCCAGGCAATGTTGGCGGGCGAGGCGACATCTTCTGGCGGTGCGATGGCGGTCGGGGTGGTCCGCAAGCGCCACGCGATGACACCAGCCCCCAATGCCGCCGGCAGGATGATCAGCACCGGCATTCCCGGCAGCAACGCCAGCAACGCCAGGATCACCGCCACCGGCAGCCAGTTGCCGGCCCCGGAAAACTGGCTCGTCACCTGCCCCGCCAGATCCTGTTCGGAGCCGACCCGCGTCACCACCATCGCCGCCGCAATCGACAACAGCAGCGCCGGCACCTGCGCCACCAGCCCGTCACCAATGGCGAGCAGCAGATAGACCCGGGCGGCAGCACCGAGCCCCAGCCCGTGCGACACCGTCCCGAGAATGAGGCCGCCAATGATGTTGATGGCGAGAATGAGGACGCCCGCGACGGCATCGCCCTTCACGAACTTCGAGGCGCCATCCATCGAGCCGTGGAAATCCGCCTCGGTCGTCACTTCGAGCCGCCGGGCGCGGGCTTCATCGGCGGTCAACAGCCCGGCGTTCAGATCGGCATCAATCGCCATCTGCTTGCCGGGCAGCGCATCGAGGGTG
>JAAFIT010000500.1 GCA_013298745.1 Sphingomonadales bacterium | reverse complement strand
GCATCGACTGCAGCACGGGTCGCGACCCAGCACGATCCTGTAGCCCGTCGTAGTGGCTGTACATCGAGCCGACATACACCCCAACGTCGCCCGAGTGCTCGCGCGCGAGCCGCTCACGCGTGTAGCCACTGCTCTCCAAAAGATTCCAGACCGTCTCCAGGAATAGCCGAAGCTGCGGATCGGTGTACCGCGCCTCCAGCGGCGCCATTCCGAAAAACAAAGGATCGAACTCGTCCACCCCAGACAGAAAACCGCCCCACTTCGAGTAAGACTTGCCCGGCGTCCCCTTGCGCTCGTCGTAATCCTGATCACCGTCCCAGCGCTCCGCCGGTATCGGCGTCACGCAATCCTCACCGCCAAGCAACTTCTCCCACAATGCCTCCACCGTCCGCGCCTTCGGATAGCGACCGCTCACGCCGATGATTGCAATGGCAGTGCGCTCGGAACCGCGCTTGCGCCTGCGCGGCGCGTACGATTTCTGCACTGGCGCGTCGGCGCTTGCGGGCGGTACAGCCAATGCCGCGGCGCTACCTGTCACTACGGACGTCTCAGACAGGTGGCGCGCCAGCTCGCCGATGGTGGAATACTGGAACAGCAGCGTCGGCGGCTGCTTGCTGCCGAGACGTTCCTCGATCGCGCGGGCCAGCTCCAGCAGCCCGGTCGAGTTGATCCCCATTTCGTAGAAGCTGTGGTCCACCCCTATGTCCCGGGCCGGCCGCTTCACATGGGCAGCGATCAGCTCACGCAGCATATCCGCCAGCACGGTGTCCGCTGTCATACCGACAGCCCGCAGCGGCGCGAACGAAACGTCCCTGGACTGTTCGCCAGCGAACGCGTCGGCGCCGAACCGGCCGCGCGACTCTCGCAGCACCTTGCTGGCGAAATCGACCAGCTCAGCGAGCTTGTGTCCGGCCAAATCGAAGAAGTCCATCGACAGGTAGGCCAGCTCACCGCGCTTCCTTGCGCTACCCCGGTAGACACGCGCGCGAAACGCGTCCGGCAGCGCCTGCGCGGCAGAAAAAAGATCGTAGGAGAGCGGCAGCGCGGCGCGATACTCCTGCCCGTCGATCGAACTGAGCATCGTCGTCACCGCCATGACGCTGGCGTCGATCAACGCAGGATGGAACAGGGGCGACGACTGGTACGAACGCGCATCCGCGCTGAGCCGGCAGTCGACGTAAATCGCTGCGTCGGTCAGGTAGACGTGGCCATCGGCCCGCATGAATGGTCCGTGTTCAAGACCGTGCCGGGCGCTGGCGTCGTAGATGTCGCTCAGCTGCACTTTGGCCGTGGCGGCGGTTGGCACACCGTCCCAGTCGAGCATCTCGCCGTAGGAAACCGTCAGTCTCCGGCGCACCATCGTGGCCACGGCATAGCGTCGCGCGGGCTCGGCATCTGCCGCGCCTCGGCGACGGCCGGTCAATTCGACGCTCCACTCCACCTCGTCGCGCGACGTTGCTTCGATGCAGAGCGTGATGTCGTGCTCCGGCGCGACGATCAGTGGCCTGTGTATCGCCAGATCGCGCAATTCCAGGTCGGCGACCTTCAACCCGAAGCGCAGGAAGGTCTGGAACAGGATATCGATATAGGCCAGTCCCGGCAGCAGGTGTTGCGCCTCGAACCGGTGGTCCCTCAACACGGGATTTCGTACGGAAATCAAAATCTCGTGCTTGATTCTCTGTGTCATCCCCCAACTCCAGTCACCGCCAGGCAGGTCGACCGCTCGGAGCCGCACCTGGCCCGGGCTGGCGTCGCTCGCCCGCTTCTGCCTTGCGGCGCGCCCCCAACCGACCTCTGCGATCACCATCCGGGTGACCGCCGCGTTTGTCACATTGCACCAGACCGGCTCCGCTCGGCGACGACAATACTCAGGCCGGTTTCACCGCCTGACAGGGTCAACACCGTATCGATTACACCTGTCCCGAACGCCGGCACCGACGGGTTTCCATGCGCGCGGCATAGTGGGCCACGTGCATGTTTCACCTTGGCTGTCGATGTCGACGACGCCCCGAACCCGCTCGGCATGAGCAGCCTCGGAACGCGATGTACAGCCTTACGTCCTACGCGTCGCCGACCGGCACTCGCCCGACATCCCGAAGAAGCTCTGCGCAGACTGCGGCCCGCCCCCCGAGCGGTGAACTACTGCCGATTCGGCAATCCCGATCAGACTACCAGCGAGGCACAAGAGTGTCGATTGTCCAGCTTTCTTACTTGGCGCATTCGTGTGCGTGCACGAGATCGTTAACAGTGTGTCACTCAGGAATAGCGCTCCCAAAAGCCGGGCTCCGGCTGCACCGCGGTCAACGGGATTTCGTTCGCCATCGCCGTCGGCGCGAAAGACTCGCCGTTCGGCCGCTCCGCGCGCCGGCTCGCGCTGCGTCTGGATGCTGCAAGCGGGGGACGCTTGCCAGCTTCAAGCTTGCGATCAATGTCGTTCGCGGCTTCGCGTTCCGCCGGTGAAGACTGTGCCGGCAGCCACACTCTCTTGAGCACAGGTGCCGGTATCGGCTGTCGCCAGGCATCGGCGTGCGCGACGGCGCCCTCCACGATCACATGGGCATTCGTGCCCCCGTCGGCGAACGAGTTGATCGCCGCCACCCGCGGCGCCTCGCCCCACGGCCGCAAC
>JAAFIT010000050.1:4123-10357 GCA_013298745.1 Sphingomonadales bacterium | reverse complement strand
TTGCGTCGCACTCCATCTCGCCCCCCGCTATACACGTGTCGTGGCGCGGTGAAAGCCGGGCTGCGGGCCATGATCATGGTCGGACCATCGCAATCGCAACCATTGGCAGCCCGCCGTTGATGACCCCTCGCCCGTTTTCAAAGCGCTTCATCGGCCTGACCGCCTGGACGGTCGCGGCGACACTGGCCATGCCGGTCACGGGCCAGCAGCCCACCAGCGGCGATGCGCCGCCACCAGCGCCGGCCACGGCGCCGAAATCGCTGCTGCCTGACGATTTCGAACCAGCACCAGCGCGAGTTGATCCGGCAGCACCCCTGCTGCTGCCAACGGCCCCGAACACGACACAGGACGCACCTGCCGCCCCGCCGCTGCTGACCCCGGCAAGACCAACCGACCCCAATGCGGTGGCTGCCACCAATCCGCTCGATGCATCGGTTGCGTCCGGACGGGACATCAGTATCGTCGGCCCGCTGACGACCGCCGCCGGCGGCTATGGGCTCGACACGTTTTCGGGATCGCGCGGCCGCTTCCTCGCCAGCCTCGCCAACCGCATCACCGCGCCGATCGGTTCACGCTGGGCCAGCATCACGCTCGGCAGGGCCTTGATGAGCGAAAGCCGCGTTCCCGCCGATATCATTCCGGGTGACTGGGTGGCGGCACGCACCTGGCTGCTGGTGCGGATGGGCGAGATCGACGGTGCCAAGCGGCTGGTCGATTCGGTGCCGGTCGATCGCTACAGCCCGGCGCTGTACAAGGTCGCCGGACAAGCGGCACTCGCCGCCGCCGATATCAACGGCCTGTGCCCGATCGCGGCCAATGGCCGGCTGCTGTCGCAGGATGTGCTGTGGGATCTGGCGGTCGGCATGTGCGCGGCGCTGCAAGGCGATGACATTACCGCCGCCCGCATGTTCGACACGCTTGGCGAGGACACCAAGCGCGTCGATCCGTTCGATGTCCGGCTCGGCGAACGCGTCGCAACGCTCGCCGGCGGCGCCGGCCGGGCGGCGATCATCGATTGGAACGAAGCGCCGCCGCTCACCCCCTTCCGTTATGCCGTCGCCACCGCCAGCGGCATCGCCGTTCCACCGGAAAAGCTGGCGTCGCTCGGCCCGGCGCGCGCCGGCTGGCTGGTGCGCAACCCCGGTGTCGATGCCGAAACGCGAATGGCGCTGCTGCAGCAGGCTGCGGTGCTCGGCACCATGTCGGCGGCCGAAGTCGTCAGCGGCGTCGCGGCACTGACAAGCTCCGACACCGATGCCGACAGCCGCGCCGGGCGGCTTCGCAACGCCTTTGCCGGCGGCAGCACGGCGGACCGGCGCAACGCCCTGCAAGCAATCATCGCCAGCGGCGGCAAGGGTGATGATCGCTATGGCGCGCTGATCGAAGCCGCCACGCCGGCGGCGCGCTTGCCGGTCAGCCCGGCCAGCGCCGACAACAGCGCCGACATCATCGCCGCGCTGCTCGCCGCCGGTGACACCCGCACCGCGCTGCGCTGGTGGCGGATTGCCGATGAGGCCCCCAAGGCCGTGCGCGCCCGCGCCTGGGCGCTGATCGCCACCGGCACCGGCGGCATCAAGGCGACACCCGGCGATTTTGCCGATTGGCGCAGCGCCACCAACGCCAGCGACCATCAGGCGGCGATGCTGCTGGCGGCGCTGGCCGGCCTGGGGATTGCCAGCGGCAGCGATTGGGAGAGCGAGCGCGAGGACCTGTTGCCATCCACGAGCAACAGCTGGACGCGCGCCATCGCCGCCGCCGGTGCCGGCCGCCGCGCCGGCGAAGCTATCATGCTCGCCGCCACCGGCCTGCAAGGCGATTGGCAGAAGGTGCCGCCGCTGCATCTCTATCACATCACCGCCGCGCTCACCCGCGTCGGCCGTGGCCAGGAAGCGCGGTTGATCGCCGCCGAAGCCGTGACGCGGCTGGATCCGGGGGCGTGACGGACAGCGCGGCTGGCGGCGACGCCGCGCTGATCGCGCTGTTCCTCGATATGCTCGCATCCGAACGCGGTGCCGCACGCAACACCCTGCTCGCCTATGGCCGCGATCTGGAGCAGGCGAGCGAATGGCTCAACGGTAGACTGGCGCGCGCCGATGCTTCGGCACTGGCACAGCTGTCCGCGCATTGGGCCGGTCTGGCGCGGGCCAGCGGCGCGCGCAAGGCCTCGGCAGTGCGGCAATTTCTCGGTTTTCTCGCCAGCGAAGGCCATCGCGCCGACAATCCGGGGCGCGACCTTGCCAGCGCACAGGCGGCGCGGCCGTTGCCCAAAAGCCTTGATGGCGGCGATGTCGATCGGCTGTTCGCCACGCTTACCGACATGCTGGCGAAGGACCCCAGCCCGCGAATCTTGCGGCTGGCGGCGCTGATCGAGCTGCTCTACGGCTCGGGCCTTCGCGCCACGGAACTGGTGTCACTGCCGCGCCACGCGGTACGGCCGGGGCGCGGCTTCCTTGTCGTTACTGGCAAGGGCGACAAGGAACGGCTGGTACCGATCAGCAGCCGCGCCGACGCAGCGGTTGCCGCGCACGCCGCACTGGTGCCGATCGAATCGCGCTATCTGTTTCCGTCGCGCGGTGGCCATTTGCATCGGCTGCGGCTCTATCAACTGGTCAAGGAGCTCGCTTCCAACGCCGGCATCCCGCCCGAACGCGTCTCGCCGCACGTGTTGCGCCATGCCTTTGCGACGCATCTTCTCGAAGGCGGCGCCGATCTGCGCACCCTGCAGACCCTGCTTGGCCATGCCGATATCGCCACGACGCAAATCTATACCCATGTCGCGTCAAAGGCGCTGGTCGAACTGGTCAACAGCCGCCACCCGCTGGCGGATGATGGCGGACAAGCGGCCACCCGCTGTGCGATAAGCCGGCCATGAACCCAGACTCTTCCACGCCGCCGCCAGGCGCCGCCGCCGACTGGACGGTGCCGCAATGCTGGCAGGATTATACCGCCGAGGAACACGCCGTGTGGGACACGCTGTTCGCCCGCCAATCGGCGATGTTGCAAGGCCGTGCCGCACCCGCCTTTCTGCGCGGCCTCGATGTTCTGAAGCTAGGGCATCCCGGCATTCCCGATTTCACCGAGCTTTCGGCGCGGCTCATGGACCTGACCGGCTGGCAGGTCGTCGCGGTGCCGGGGCTGGTGCCCGACGAGGTGTTCTTCGGCCATCTCGCCGAACGGCGTTTCGTGGCGGGTCGTTTCATCCGCCGCGCCGACCAGCTCGATTACCTCCAGGAACCCGATGTCTTTCACGATGTCTTCGGCCATGTGCCGTTGCTCGCCGATCCGGTGTTCGCCGATTACATGCAGGCCTATGGCAAGGGCGGGCTTCGCGCGGCGGGCGAAGGTGCCATTGCGCGGCTGTCGCGGCTTTATTGGTACACGGTCGAGTTCGGACTGCTGCGGGATGGTGACGCGCTCAAACTCTACGGCGCCGGCATCGTCTCCTCGCGCGGCGAATCGGTTTTCGCGCTCGATGATCCCAGCCCCAACCGGCTGGGCTTCAGCCTGCAACGGCTGATGCGGACGCCCTATCGCATCGACGATTACCAGCAGGTCTATTTCGTCATCGACAGCTTCGACGATCTGTTGCGCCAGACGCTCGAAACCGATTTCGGGCCGCTCTATCATGCGCTCGAAGGCATGCCCGATATTGCCATCGATGAGATCCTGCCCGACGATCGGGTGTTCACCCGCGGCACCGGCGCACGCGTGCCGGCATGACCCGCCGCATCGATCTCAACGCCGATCTCGGTGAGGGCTATGGCCCCTGGACGATGGGCGACGACGCGGCGATGCTGGAAATCGTCAGCAGCGCCAATGTGGCGTGCGGCGGCCACGCCAGCGACCCTGACACGATGGCGCGGACGCTGAGCCTCGCCAAGCAGCATGGCGTCGTCACCGGCGCGCATCCCAGCTACCCGGACAAGGAGGGCTTCGGTCGCCGCCGCCTGCCCGCGACCCCGGCCGAAATCGAACGCTTTGTCGCAGCGCAGATCGGCGCGCTGGTCGCCATCGGCGCGCTTGTCGGCCAGCCTATCACCTATGTGAAGCCACACGGCGCGCTCGCCAATGTCGCCGCCGAGGAAGCCGACGTCGCCGGCGCCATCGCCCGCGCCGTCAAGGCGGTCGATCCCAACCTCGCCCTGCTGGCGATCTCGGGAACGGTACTCGAAACCGTGGCGCGCGACATGGGGCTAATGACGTTCAGCGAGATCTTTGCCGATCGCGGCTATACACCCCGAGGCACACTGGTGCCGCGCGGCACGCCGGGGGCGATGATCGAAAGCCCCGATACCGCCGCCGAGCGACTGTTCGGCTTTCTCGACAGCGGCCTGATGCCGACAGTGGGCGGCGACCGCATTCGCCTTGCCGCCGATTCGATCTGTATCCATGGCGACAGCGCCCATGCTGTTGCCATGGCGCGGCACTTGCGTGCGGCGTTTATCGCGCGCGGTATCACGATCGCGCCGTTCTGTAATTTGCCTCCGGCGGCTGGGGTCGTCGACCCCAGACCCCTGTCGATCGGAGCGTAATGCTGCCGCAGCCGGTCGTGCAGCCGGTGGGAGACACGGCGATCCTCGTCAGCTTCGGGGACAGCATCGACCCGGCGGTGTTCGATCACATTTTGGCGCTGGAGGCGGCGCTGCTCGCCGACCCACCGCCGGGGCTCGTGGAAACCGTGCCGGCCTATGCGACGCTGCTGCTCATCCTCGATCCGCTCGTCACCGATGGCGAGGCATTAGCAGCGGCAGCGCTGGCCGTGAGCGCACGTACCACCGGCGTCACCGCTGCCGATACGCTACACCACATCCCGATGTGCACTGACGCCGATCTGGCGCCCGATCTCGCCGATGCTGCGGACCGGCTGGGCCTGTCACCCGAGACGCTGATCGACACCCATCTCGCCACCGAATTCCGCGTCTATATGTACGGTTTTGCGCCGGGCTATGCCTATATGGACGGCGTCGCGCCTGCCTTGCGCCTGCCGCGCAAGGCGGTGCCGGTGCGCAGCCGCCCGCCTGGCACGATCATGATCGCCGGCGGCCAATGCCTGATCACCACCCTGCCGATGCCGACCGGCTGGTGGGTGATCGGCGCCACCCGCACACCGGTGCTGCGCCCCGACGACGCCCAGCCGTTCCTGTTCCAGCCCGGCGACCGGGTGCGCTTCACCCGCCAGTCGCGCACCGATTTTGATGCTGGCACCGCCTGATGCCCACCGCCGTACTCCGCATCGAACAGGCCGGGCCGTTGACGAGCCTGCAGGACGCCGGGCGCCGTGGCCATTTGCGCCACGGCGTCACCTGGTCGGGCCCGGTCGAGCCTTTAGGCTTTGCCGCCGCCCATGCCGCGCTCGCCCACCCGCCCGGCGGCACTGCGATCGAGCTGTCGCACGGCGGCATCACGCTGCGCTGTCTGGAGGGCTGCGTCCGCTTCGCGCTGGCCGGCGGCGATTTCAGCGCCAGCCTCGATGGCCAGGCACTCGGCGGCTGGACGACAGGCGTGCTCAACCCCGGTGCGCGCCTGGTCATCCGCGATGGCCCGGCGAGCAACTGGGCCACACTGGCCTTTGCCGGCACGATCGCCGCACCGCGCTGGCTCGACAGCACCGCGACGCTGGCGCTTGCCGGGCTGGGTGGCGGCCGGCTGGCGGCCGAGGACCGGCTGGCCATCGATGCCCGAATCGTGACCGACGGTGCCAGCCGCAGCTTTGCCCCGCCGTCGCTTGCGCCCGGCCCGATCCGCATCGTCCCCGGCCCGCAGCTCGAATTCTTCAGTGCCGAAACGCTGGCGCTGCTCACCGCTGCCGAATTCACCGTCACCCCGGTCTTTGATCGCATGGGCATGGTCCTCGAAGGCCCGCCGCTGCCGCCGCTGTCGCTGACCATGCTCTCCACCCCGGTCATCCGCGGCGGCATCCAGATCAACGGCGCCGGCGCCGCGACGGTGCTGCTCGCCGACCATCAGACCACGGCCGGCTATCCGCGCATCGGCACCGTCATCAGCGCCGATCTGCCACGCTTTGCCCAGATCCGGCCCGGCACGCCGATGCGTTTCGCCGCCGTCACCGCCGCCGAAGCGGTGCAGATCGCCCGGCAAACGGCGATGGAGACCGGCCGCTGGCTCGCCCAGGTCGGCGACACCCGCTCGCTGCTCGATCGCCTGCTTGGCAGCAATCTGGTTGATGGGGTGATCAGCGCTGACGGAGGGTAGGTTTGCCTCCGGCGGCTGGGG
>JAAFIT010000050.1:0-4113 GCA_013298745.1 Sphingomonadales bacterium | reverse complement strand
AGACCCCAGTTATCGAGCGCATGATCAAATGGGGTTTGGGGCCAATGGCCCCAACCGCCGGAGGCCCTTAACCCCGCCCCACCCAGTGCAGCCCCGCCCCATGCGCCTTCAACCAGGCGCGCGCCGCCCGGCCATTGGGATCGAGCTGGCGCAGCAGCGCATGGAACTCGGTGCCGTGATTGGCGTGGACGAGATGCGCGACTTCGTGGGCAACGACATTGTTGCGGACCAGCGGCGGCGCCAGAATCAGCCGCCAGCTATAGGCGATGCGCCCCCCAGAATCGTCTCTTGGGCTGGTGCAACTGCCCCAGCGGGCACGCGGATCGGCAACGCGGACTTGCGTGACAGGTCGCGCCACTCGCGCTGCATGGTGATGCGTGGCCGGCGTAAGGTCGGCCAACGCCGCCGCCTTCAACCACCGCAAGGTCCGCCCCGGCAGCAGTTCGACCGGGCCGCCGATCAAAAGGCGGTCGCCCTCACGGCGCGGCGTGCGCGGATGGCCGGGATGCCAATCGAGGACAAGGAGCCCGCCATCAAAGGGGATGGCGGCGCCGGCGACAAAGGGGATCGGCGCCGGCCAGCGCGCCACTTGCGCCGCGAGCCAACCCTGGTGATCGGCGAGCAGTTGCGCCGCCGCCGCGGTGCCGCCGCGCGCCGGCAGGCCGAGCCGCACGACACCCTGCACCGGATCGGCGCGCAGCCGCACCCCGCGCGCGGCGGCGCGGCGTTCGATCACCAGGGGCAACTCGCGTCCGGCAACATGGACGACTGCCGGCAACCGCGCTGCGGTCGGCGCCGGGCGCAGCAGGCCGAACAGGCTCAGAGCTCTTCCTCGATGATGTGGTTTTCGAGATCGCCGACATCGTCCTCGCTGACCGTCTTGCCGCGTACCGAAATGCCGGCGCGGTGGACGGACATCGGATCGCCGCTGACCAGCGGGTGCCAATCAGCAAGCCCCTGGCCGCGATGGACGCGCAGATAGGCACACGACGACGGCAACCATTCGATGGTTTCGAGCTTGGCGGGGGTGAGGCGCACGCATTCGGGGACATGCGCCTTGCGATTGGGATAATCCTTGCACTGGGCGGTGCGCGGATCGAGCAGGCGGCAGGCGACATTGGTGGGGAACAGCTCGCCGGTTTCCTCGTCCTCCAGCTTGTGGACGCAGCATTTGCCGCAGCCGTCGCACAGGCTTTCCCACTGGCTGCGGCTCATCTTGTTGAGCGGCACGGTCTCCCAGAACGGCTTATCGGACATAGGTTTCCAGCATCGCCGTTACGTCCGCCGCAGTGCTGCCGTGCGGCAGAAAGGCGATCGGCGCGCCATCGGGGCCGAACAGATAGATCACCGCAAAATGATCGACGAGGTAATTGGCGGGATCGCTGGTCGCGACCTTCTTGGCATAAATGCCATAGGCCTTTCGCGCCGCATCGATCGCGGCCGGTGACCCCGTCATGCCGACCAGCCGCGGATGAAAGGCCGAGACGAACGCCTTGACCGACGCCACATCGTCGCGTTCCGGATCGACCGTAATGAACATCGGCGTTACCCGCGCAGCACGTTCGGGACGCGCCTTTTCATAATCGGCGAGGCCGCGGGCGATATAGCCGACGTCGGTGGGGCAGACATCGGGGCAGAAGGTATAGCCGAAATACATCAGCCGATATTGCCCGGCGAAATCCTTGTCGGTGACCGGCTTGCCGTCCTGATTGGTCAAGGCAAAGGCGCCTCCCAGGCTCGAGCCCGCAAGATTGCCCTGCGGCGGCGCCGTGAAGCGCATCCAGCCGAGGCCAAGCGCCAGCAGCATGGTGATGCCAAGGACGATCCAGAGGCTGCGGCGGCTCATTGCGGCCAAATCCACCCAAGACTGTTCATCGGACGTTGTCGGGGCTATGCGAGATCATGTCCCGGAAATAGGGTGGAGGAACGGTCTTGTCGATGTGGCGGATGGCCCGGCTTGGTTTGGGTGCCCTGATGGCGCTGCTGGCGCTCGCCGGCAGCGTGCCCGCAGCGGCGCAATTTTCGGAAAGCTATAACTTCCTCAAGGCGGTCCGCGAAAAGGACGGCGCCAAGGCCACCGAAGCGCTCGACAAGCCCGGCACCACCATCGTCAACAGCCGCGATGGTGATACCGGTGATACAGCGCTCCATATCGTGACCAAGCGCAGCGACCTGACCTGGATGGGCTTCATCATCGGCAAGGGCGCCAACATCAACGCCAAGGACGGCGCCGGCAACACGCCACTGATGATCGCCACCATCTCGCGCTTTGCCGAAGGCATCGACCTGCTGACCAAGATCAAGGCGCAGGTCGATCTGCAAAACCGCCTTGGCGAAACCGCCCTGCTCAAGGCCGTGCAGAACCGTGACATCAACAGCGCCAGACTGCTGGTCGAAGCCGGCGCCAACCCCGATATCGCCGACAGCAGCGGCGCCACCGCCCGCGCCACGGCGGAAGCCGATCCACGCGCTGCCAGCATTGCCAAATTGTTCAAGGATATTCCAGTGCGGTCAGCACGCCCGGTGCAGGGGCCGTCGCTTTAGGCATTGCGTCCTGACAGTTTGAAACACGCCGTCACCCCCGCGCAGGCGGGGGCCCATCGCCCTATCCTTCGCAACCGAAGAGGCGCGATGGATCCCCGCCTGCGCAGGGATGACGATTTCTCTTTGGAGCAAGCGAAGCCGCCTTACCCACGCTTCAGTGATCAGGCTTCGCCGGCGCCGAAAATGATGCGGCTTTGCCGCATGGTCGCAGGTGCGACAACCGACTAGACAGGCGTCATGGAACGTCCATCAATTGCTGCCAGCGCCTTTGATCGGCCGGGGGTGCGCGTACGCACGCTGGCGACGCTGCGCTGGATTGCCATTTCGGGGCAGTTCGCGACGCTGATCGTCGTCGGCATCTATCTGCGCTTCCCGCTGCCTTGGACGTCGCTGCTGGCGGCCATCCTGGCCTCGGCGATCCTCAATATCGGACTGACGACGCTCTACGGCCGCAACGCCCGGCTGCAAGGCCGCGATCTGGTGCTGCATCTGGCGTTCGATCTGTTGCAGGCCGGCGTGTTGCTGTTCCTCACCGGCGGACTGTCCAACCCCTTTGCCGTGCTGTTGATCGTGCCGGTCACCATCGCGGCAACGCTGTTGCCGGCGCGGCAACTGGTGTTGCTCGGGGTGTTTGCGGTGCTGCTGCTGCTGGTGCTGTGGTTCGGCGCGAAACCGCTGCCGTGGGCAGGGCCTCCGATCGTTTTCCCGACAGTCTATCAGTTCGGCGTCGCGATTTCGCTGGCGCTGGCCATCGGCTTTCTCGCCATCTACCTCTGGATGGTGTCGGCCGAAGCGCGCGATCGCGCCCGCGCGCTCGTTGCCACCGAAGCGGCGTTGACGCGCGAATCGAAGATGTCGGCGCTCGGCAGCCTCGCCGCTGCTGCTGCACACGAACTCGGCGGGCCGCTCGGCACCATCACGCTCGTCGCCCGTAGCCTCGTCGAGCAACTGGGCGATGATCCCGAGTTCGGCGAGGACCTGCGGCTGCTCGAATCCGAAGCGGCGCGCAGCCGGTCTATCCTCGTCCGCATCGCCAAGCGCGCCGAAGCCGAAGACCCCTTTGCCGAACTCGGGCTCGATGTGCTGCTGCACGAGGTGGCACAGGCCGTCGCCCCGGCGCGCGTGCCGGTCAGCATCGTCGCTCCGGCCCCGCAGCCGATGGTGCGGCGCTCGCCCGAGTTGCTGCACGGCTTGCAGAATCTCGTGGCCAACGCCGTGCGGCATGCCGGCTCGGTGGTCGAACTGCATGCCGGCGCGACGGCCGGGGAAGTGACCGTCAGCGTGGTCGACGACGGCCCCGGCTTTGCCGACACGCTGTTGCCCAAGCTCGGCGAGCCCGATCTCGGGCCGTCACAGTCCCGTTCGGGCGGCACGGGCCTCGGAATCTTCATTGCGACCACCCTTATCGAGCGCACCGGTGGCCGTCTCGCCTTCAGCAATCGTCCGCAGGGCGGTGCCAAGGTGGACGTTCGCTGGATGCGTTCCCATATCGAAGCGGCACATTAGGAGTAACATCATGGCCAGCACCCCCGCCGAAACCGACGCCGCCCCGGGCATCCCGCTTTTGCT